>PLMC01000127.1:0-35953 GCA_003141495.1 Bacteroidales bacterium | reverse complement strand
CCTCATTTGTCCGGATAAAGTGTTCCTCCTTTGGTGATCCACGATACTCCGAAAGCTATAAGGGTAACAGTCTCAGCCCAGAAGACAAAGTAAGAATCAGGATTGCCGGGAAGAAAAAAATTAAAAAATACTACAATCGACACCAGACATACAAGCATTATCACACCACAGATTACATATATTATGTTCCTTTTAACTTTTCGTTTTGTCGGATGCGATGCAGTCCTGGTGAAAAAGAATAGTGAAAATCCTGCGAGGATTATAAAAAATACCGAAGCGCAGATCAAATGTATCCTTCCTGCCAGATCAAGTGGTCCTGACTGGGTTGTCGGAAACCATGCAATTCCAATAGCAAAAAATCCTGCCAGGGTGGCTGTCCGGTCTTCCCATTTATTGTAGCCTTTGTAAAAAAACAGAAATAATGCAATGGCACAGATTGATCCTACAAAAACATCGCGCATGCCGGTATGGTAGTACTGACTGATGGTTTTTTGTATGACCTTTTCGTTGAATATCAGAAACAAACCACCCATCAGTACGAACGGCAATAATATGCCTATCCAGCCTATGGCATTTCGTAATGCCAGGTAGGAATAGGTGAGGTCAGAGTTCGGGTCTTTCGGTTTCATGCTCAAAAGTAAAAAGTAAAAAGACTAAAGATTGCTTCGCTTCGCTCGCAATGACGTTGCAAGTAATCAAGTTCTGATTTTAACGCGAAACGCGAAATCAGCACCCAGCACCCAGTTTACTTTCCTATCGCCTGGCTCTTGCTGTCGCTCTCAACGTCTACTTTATGATCGATTTTTTTAACATTCTTCCCTTTGTTGAACTTATAGGAATACATGAACTGGATATAATTCGAAACATTAAATCCTACGGTATTCGTTGAATTAAATGCTGGTGTCTGGGTTTCTGTCCTGCTTAATTTTATGTTAGTTGAAAGGGGCAGTAACCAGAATACCCCGAAACTATGGTCCTTTATCTGCTGTTGCATGCCAATGCCATAAAAAGGAATGCTATAAGTTTTACTCTGTGCACTCATATTTACACCGTTATAACTCAGGTATACGTAGGCTGTTGTTTTTTTATTTTTAGCAAGGGTGGCATACGCATAACTGGTTATGCTATAGGAGAAATAATCCACTGACGGGATATAAATTGATTGTCCGGTATACTCATTGAAATGTCCCTGGTAAATTCGTGCATTGATATTTATATACCACAACATGGCATTTACACCGCCCCCGGTCTCGTATCCACTGAGCAGGTTATAGGGTTTCGTAATTGTCGTCAGCGAGTTGGTGAGGGGTGAATTAATTACCTGATATTCCCTTCCCACCTTATTGGTAAAATACTCTTTATAAACATATGGTGAAAAATAGTTGCTGCCGAAGTTCCAGGTGTAAGTAAGCTGTAAGCGGTCGCGGTAATCGGGTTTCAGGTTGGGATTCCCCTGGGTGATATTATAATTCTGGTCTATTTTATAATACGGATCCATGTCATAGATTCCCGGACGGTTAATTCTCCTGTTATAGGTAAATTTCAGATTATGCGATGCCGAAAATTTATATTGAAAATTGAAAGAAGGTAAAAAACAGGAATAGTTCGGCGCTGTAACCGAATCAGCCTTAATATGGCTGTTTTCGACCCTCAGCATAGCCTGAAATCCGATTTTTTTCAAATTCCAGGTTATTCCGCCATAAACTGAATTACGAAGTTCGTTATATTTAAACATATTAGTTGATTCCTGGTTATCGATAATGAAATCATAGTTCAGTTGCTGGTAATAAAACTGATACCCTGCTTCAATTTTCGCAGACATGCCGATCGGCTGGACATAATTCAATTTTTCCGAGAAATAATGCCGTTCGTTTATATTATTTTCCAGCCGGGCGTAGTTACTGAGTGTAGAATCGCTGCCATACAGGAACAGTGTATTTGTAAAATCATTTAGCTCATTTGATTTAAATGTGTAATAATTGGTCTCAGCCGTGAATTCCTGGATCGCCTTTTTAAATGTCTTTTTGTAAAACAGGGACATTGAGGCTTCATCGCTTTTCAAGTCATTTTTTGTAAGCTGGGATATTGTATTCAGGGGATTATTGTCTTTAAGGAGGATGGTTTCACCCGATACAGTTACATCCTGACTTATTGGTTTGTAACTGATATTAAAACTCAGGTTGTTTTTATCGTTCATGTAATAATCGAATCCGGTGTTTATCGATGAATTCGTAATCTTTATACCTCCGTTTCCTGCAAAGCTGCTGATAGAATCGATGGTGGTGAAACGGTTAACATTCCATGAACTGATATCGAGGTTCTGGGAAAAAGTGAAAGCAGTCACATAAAAGGTAATTTTACCGAGTGCATAATCGAGACTACCCGATAATGAGGTAGTGGGCTTATTAAATGGCTTAATGCTTATGGAGGCATTACCGTTCATTCCATACCTCGCTTCTTTCTTTAGGATAATATTAATAACCCCATCGATGTTGCCTTCATATTTACCCGATGGATTGCTGACAATTTCAATGCTTTCGATATCCGATGGAAGTAGTTTTGCGAGATATTCCCTGTCGCGTTGTCTTCCGTCCACCTGTATAATAAAGTTGCTGCTTCCGTTAAGAGTTATATTGTTCTGAAAATCCACGTTCACCTGGGGTATTTTCTTCAGTATATCATATCCGTTACTTGAAGTTTTGGCTATTACGGCAGGAATGGCATAAACAGTTCGATCGACCATTTCCTTGCCCTTCAAACGCTCACCGACTACTGTCACTTCATTCAGGGTAGCTGTCGTTTCAGATAAAAAAATGGTATCAACAGCAATCTCGCCTTGCCCGGCCTCCACAGTGACTTTTTTCCCATTGGCTTTATAACCCAGGAAACTTGCCTTCATAAAATAATTACCCGGTTTAACTTTTTCGAAAAAATAGCCCCCGTCGGTTAATGTTATGACCCCCGTGATCATATTTGAATCAGGTAATTGAACAAGTCCGACAGAAGCAAACTGCACGGGTGTTTTATCTTTCTCCAGGCACACTTTTCCCCTTATGTTCTGACCCCGGGCAATAGTAGTGGTTAACAGCAGTAACCAGAATATATATTTTCTCATTTTAATCTATTATCAATTCACTGCAATGCAATAACTTTTGATGTCCCATTGATATCCATTGGTATCTGCATACTCATCCCAGGTGCACTGACTCCCAGATTTCCGGCAATGTGAATCTTTGCCGTATCTTCAACCAATAAACCTGTACGGGTATCAATCACCATGGTTGATTTGCTCAATCCTTTTATGTCGTCATAGGTTATTGTTGCCCCGCCGGCTATCATAGGAGCTGCATTCTCTGCAGCCTTTATATTTGATTCGGCAGTTATATTTGCAGCGTTGCCATTAATTCCATCCAAATGATAATCGGTTATTATATCGAGTATCATTCCACCGGAATTCGTACTTACAGTTACATTCCATTTGTCACCTTTGGATACCTGCTTGCCTGGTAAATAATGGGTGAACATTTCAACCATGGTTTTTAATGTATTGTCGCTGATCAGATTTTTTATCTGAGATTTTATACCGGAACCAATCGGATCTGTTAGAGTGATGGAACTTGTATCTTTCATAATCACGTCAGACAACATTTTCGAATTCACAATTTCAAGCACCTTGCCTGCAAAATCCATTTTAATATACAAGGCATTCTTACTCATCCGGTTCATTATATAGGACATGACATCAGCCGTTTCAGTTGATTTGATATTACCTTCGTTGACGGAACTGATATTGACCATTTTCCCCATCGAATTTGTATTGGTTATCAGGGTGTCAAAATGCACTTCGGTAACCATAAAATCAGCAGTAGCATCAACCATTTTCAGTGAAACAGCATAATTGGTTTTCGATTCTATGGTTTGCTGATTTCCGTTTACCGTTTGTATAATAGTCTGTTCCGAAACACTACTAAAACGATAAACTTTGTTTTTCTCAAGGTTCATTTTAAGATTGACATTGTTTTGTGCCATTAGCGAGATACAAAACAAGACTGCTACAGATGATAACAAAATCTTTTTCATCAGGTTAATTTTAAAGGTTTAATGAATCATACACAAAGATAAGACTGAAATGATGTTTTAAAAATGCTTTATCGGTAAATGGATGAAATTCAAAGGTGAGTAACAGAATTGACTCCGCAAAACCTCAGTACCGCGAGACCGCAAGTTAAGGCTGTGCCGAAATTCCGAGAGCGAAGCGAATCGGAAACGTGCATGACAACCTTTTAAAGCCAGAGCACAGAGCAAATACCTTTAGGTGATTTCCAACATTTTTATTCTATTCTGGATGGCTACTAACTTATCGATGCGATCCTGAGAATATGTCTTATACTCAGCATCGATAAACTCAAACAACCGCAGCGACCTGTGTGAATACTCAAGACTTCCTGTTTTATTACCCTGTGCAAGGCATAGTTCGGCTTCGGCATTTAAGAGCTCTGCCAGTACCTCCAGATGACCGTTGGTATAGTTATGCTGGTGCAGCAGTCTGTCTGTCAGCTCGTCAGCAGGTATATCCCTGAAAAAGGCAGAATCCTCCTTAAGCATTCCCAGGTAGAGATTCTCAAGTTTATCTGTGGCTTTTTCAAATTCACCTTTTTTAATCAGTCCGAGGATGCCGGAAATTAATTCGCCCAGCATCTCTATCATCCGAAGAATATAATCTTTCTGATACATGAGACGGAAAGTACTTTGAAGATAAAAGACAAAAGTAAAAAGACAAAATGCAAAATGCAAAATTCTCTAACCGCATGCCGCATACCTCACACCTGAGTATTACTACGGCTTTAAAATCTTAAGTACCATCTGATTAATATTCTGACTGTCTTTTGAAGTATATACGACAGATCCTTTGCTTACATCAAGGATATAGGTAAAACCGTTTTCCCCGGCAACTTTATCAACCGCTTTAAGTATTTTGTTCAGTATAGGTTGAATAAGTTCCGAATTTCTTTTTTGCAGGTTGGCAGAAGCATTCTGTTCAAATTCCTGCAACCTTTTTTCCTTATCCAGCAACTCGGATTCTTTACTCTTTTTCACAACTTCCGAGAAGTTTGATTGTTCTTTCTCATAATCATCAAGCATTCTGTTATAGACAGCAGTCATATCATCATAAGTTGACTGCATCTCCTTTGTCTCTTTTTCAATCACAGCCGCTGCGCTGTCACGAGCAGGCAACGCCGCAAGTATTTCAGCAATGTCGACATGTCCGATTTTTAAAGTTGTCTGCGAAAAACCTGTCAGGGAGATGAAAATTAACCCGGCTCCAATAAGGAGAGTCATTATTTTTTTCATAGTATTGATTTTTTGCTAAATAATAAATTATGAATGACTTAGTTTTTTGGAAAGTTGATGATTGGAATAGTCTGTCTCTATTGGAGTAAGTCATTAACAAAACTATTGAATATTAGTCTAACCACGGTTAATTTAAAGTTAAATGTCTGTTAATGAGTAGTTAAAAAGNNGACTGCAAGACCTTCCTTTCCTACCTTCCTCCCGGCTGGACTATTTTTACATATTTAGTATAATAACTTTGAAGTTTATTAGTTATTTCATCTGCAAATTCGGCCTTTCCGCCAGTTTTACAGGCATCTGCTGCCTGCGAGGTAAATTGAATTGCAGTCTGCACTTCATATCCTGCTGAAGCTATAATATCGGGCTTCTGTTTCAGGTAATAATCAAGCTTCTCAAAATAATATTTGCTGAGGTCACGTGTAAGTTCCGTTGCTTTTTCGATCGCTCCGGCATTAACATAAGCTTCAATTATATCCGGAACGTACATATCATAAGATATTTTATTAATAGGGAAGGTCGTCATACAATAATCAAGAACACTCAAAGCTTTTTCATTCTTCCCTTCTGACGAAAGAGCGTTGGCAAGTCTGGAATAGTCATATCTTGCTTTAACAACCAACAGGTTTCTTCTATGATTATAATCGATGTCGACTCCTTTCTCTTTTGCACCACCCCATACAAACTTCGTCATCATATTATTATAAAGGATATCAGCATCGATCCGGCCATATTTCAGCCAGCTTTTGTTCTCCGACTTTATCGGAACTAGTCTGTATGCCAGACCTTCAAGCTGGAAATACTCTTCAAGTCCCATTGCATCTTCATGGTAGCCTGTAACAAAGTATATCGGCCTTTTCCAGTCATTATGGGCCAGAATATCAAGAACAAGAAGTGAGCTTTTCAATATTGCAGTACCTTTCAGCTTAATATCAATGTACGGAACTATCTTATCTGCGTCAGCAGGCTTCACGGCTCCTGATGCAATCACTTTCGATGCATCAACCGGAATCCTGATTGTCCGCGAAGGAATATTGTCGAGCACCTCAGTTTCTGAAATCTGCACCTTAGTTGCCTTATTATCACTTTTTATCCATTCAATGACTGTGGATATATCAACGGGATCTTTGCTTTTTTCTACAATATAAACCTGGTTATTTACTCCTTCGTAATATTTCTTCTCCGGAAGGGTAATCGGCAAAGGATCAGATTCATGTGATTTAACTTTCATCTCATTAATATACCAGTCGGTATTTAACAGCATCAGGTTACAGATCCTTACATCGGTTCTTTTTCCTTCGACTTCCTGCGCATACCATAATGGGAATGTGTCGTTATCGCCGTTTGTAAATAGTATGGCATCGGGGGCGCATGAATTGAGATAATTGAAGGCCACATCACGTGTAAGATAGCGGCCAGAGCGGTCATGATCATCCCAGTTCTGGGAACACATTATCACTGGTACAGCAAGAAAACAGATAAGGCCGGCAACCGGCGCTGCAATATATTCTTTAACCAGTCTGGCGAGTTGCTCAAACAGGGCGAGGACCCCGATCCCGATCCAGATAGCAAAAAAGTAGAATGAACCGGCATAAGCATAATCACGTTCCCGGGGTTGATCAGGATACTGGTTGAGGTACAAAACAATTGCCAGACCTGTCATAAAAAACAATAACAGAATGATCCACCAGTTTTTATTGTCTTTCTTAAAATGATATAGCAATCCAATAATGCCCAGAATAAGAGGAAGCATAAAATAGACATTTCTTGAAGGGTCCTTTTTCATATCAGCAGGCATGTCAGATGTACCGATCCTGGGTTCATCAAGGAAATTAATACCTGTAATCCAGTTTCCATTCACTGAACCTCCCGTTCCCTGAGTATCATTTTGTTTTCCCGAAAAGTTCCACATAAAATACCTGAAGTACATATACCCGATCTGATATGAAAACATGAATCGCATGTTCTCAATAAATGTTGGTTTACGGATTGTTTTTGTCTTGCCTGAATCGTCAGTTACCTGGATAGGTATCCCTTTCATTTTTGACCATGTCTGGTAGTCCTGGGCATGATCGCTCTCCTGACTCCACATTCTTGGAAACAATGTAATGAAACGCGGATCATATTCTATAATAACATCATGGTTGGTTATCTCGTACTTGCCGTTCACATAATTATACCTTGGCTTCCCATCCTTGGAACCAATCCTCGGTGCATTAAAATACTGACCTCTGAATAATGGTCTGTCTCCATATTGTTCCCGATTAAGAAAATACAAAAGATTAAATGGATCAGAAGGATTATTTTCATTGACGGGAGGATTGGCAGAAGCCCTTATCACTATTATTGCATTAGAGGAAAACCCTAAAAGTATTACCATGACAATAGTGAGGGCCGTATTCAAAACCACTTTGTTCTTTTCTGAGATAATCCATACAGCAACCGCCAGCAATATTATCATTAACAGGTTGAATATAATCAACCCTGACAATAGCCATATTCCACTGAGAAACAGCGCTATAAAAGACAGGATAGCAGTTTTTTTCAGATTTGACCCGTCAATTGTAGATTTTATTGCCAGCACAAAAAATATTATAATAAGGGCTATATGAAACAGTAAACCACTCAGCACGGGAAAGCCAAGACTATTCACGAAGAAAAGGTCGAATTTGGAGGAAATTGTGACCACTCCCGGCCTGATACCATACATCAGAAGTGCAAGAATAATGACCGAGCTGGTAATTGCTGTAATAAAACCTTTCCATGAAAATTCAAATTTCCTGAAATAGTACACCATGCCAATTGCAGGTATAGTAAGCAGGTTAAGAAGATGAACTTCAATAGCCAGTCCCACCAGAAATGCAATGAGGATGATCCATCTATCGGCATACTTTTCATCTGCAACATTCTCCCACTTGAGGATTGCCCAGAAAACAAGTGCCGTAAAGAACGCTGATGAGGCAAAGACTATTGCTTCTTCAGCAGAAAACCAGAAAGAATCTGAAAAGCCATATGCTATTGATCCCACGAGACCAGCGGACATAACTGCAATAATCCTTCCTGATGTATATTGATTCTCATTCTTTATCATCATCTTTTTAGCAAGATGAGTTATACTCCAGAATAGAAACAGAACAGCGAATGCGCTTGCAAGGGCTGACATTGAGTTTACCATAGCAGCCACTTTCGAAACATTTCCTCCGGCAAAGAGAGTAAAAAATCTCGCCATGATCATGAATACCGGGTTTCCGGGGGGATGACCGACTTCAAGTTTAAATGCAGAAGAAATAAACTCACTGCAGTCCCACAGACTTGTAGTTGGTTCAATTGTCTTCAGGTAGGTAACGGCCGCAACAGCGAAGGCAACCCATCCTGTTATATTGTTTATCAGCCTGTAGTTTTTCTCTCTCATTTATACAAAATTATAGGTATAGATACATTGATTAGTCAAGATAAGAGAACGAAAATAATGATTTTTTCTTACAGAATGAGAGTAATAAATATTGACGATCAGTAAACATCCCAAGAAATCTATTGATTTTCAAGCGATTTTAGGTTTAAATTTCATGTTTACTTAAACTATGAAGGGAAAGGACCCTTTATATGTAGAATTCGAGTTTTGATCCGGAAATCTGCTAGTTCAGTACGAAGAACAGGATTTTCAATCATCCATTTAAACTACAATTATGTTTTATAAAAAAATAGGAAGAGAATAAAAAGAGCAGATACCCATCATTAACTAAGGGCATATAAATTTATTCCCGATTAATAATATGCAGGTTATCTGATTTTGAGGGTAAGAATAATCATTTCTTATCTGAGGCCTTGATCCCGGTATCTTTTGCCTCAGGCTCTTTTTTTACCGGTTCATCATCAAGTTGCGACGCTTTTTTAAACTCTTTCATCCCCTGACCTATTCCTTTCATCAATTCCGGAATCTTCTTCCCGCCGAACAACAGCACTACAACAAGTAATATTAAAATCAGGTGCATTGGACTGCTAAAATCAAGCATGTCAATTTTTTTAGATATATTATTAGTAACGAAAATTTAAAATAAAAGTCTATCCATTCAGGTAAAAATATTAATGGATAGACTTTATCTTTTCAGGTAAAAAGAGATCCTCCTGAACAACTTTTCCAAGATTATCTCTTCTTGGTAGAGTGATGTTTGACAGTTGAATGAGGAAGTTTTTTTACAAACATTCCGTCTTTGTCATAAACAAGAGTTTCTGTTGCAGTGCCTTTAACAACAACTACATTGTAAGTAACAGAATTATTTGCTGTAACGCTGGTTGCTTCTTTAATTGTATAACCTGCATAATCTGCAGCAATATTATCTGTTATTGATTTCTGAAGATCACCCACCTTTACTGTGGTTTTGGTAGACTTTGCATTGGTGACGGTTGTTTTGGTGGCCTGTGCGTTGACAATCAGAACCGACATCATCAATACCATAACGAAAAGTACTTTTTTCATAATTATATATTATTTGATTTACAAAAACAAAGTTACTGTCAGATTCTGAAGTAAGACTGAAGTTGGGAATATTTAACATATTATTAAGATATGGCTGATGGCTGATGGTTGAAGGCTGAAGGTAAAAGTCGAAGCAAAGACACTATCCGCGACGTCAGTGTAAAAAGAGTTTATGGTTACTGGTTGCTAGTTCTTAAAGCAACAAGCAACAAGCAACAAGTAACAGTGATGAAATTTCGCAAAGCGGGAACAAAAGTTCTTCAGGCTTGATGTTATTCCACTTTATCACTTTTTCTTTAGTTTGGATCTTCTCTACGTTTTGCCTTCCGCCTTCCGCCTTCTGCCTTTCGCCCTAGGTATAAATATCTTTCCGTTTATAAATGCGGTAGGAGAGACCTGTCAGAATTAAAGAGATGCCGATGAAATATGCAAGGTGCCATATATTTATTGTATAGTTCGGATTAGTTGCATCAACATTTGCAAATCTGAATGGGCTTATGTATCCGATTTTTGCAGCACCTACAGTGATTTTGGAAAGCGTGAAAATAAAATAAAAGATCAGTACCAGCCCGATGCTGAAGGTGGTTATAGGTTTTGCCCTTTTAATAAGGGTTGATATNNTAACAAGTTCCATGCTTATAAATCCAGCCAGGGCTGTGACCATATTCAACAAAAATACATTGGTGAAAAGAACAGACAGTTTGCTGAAAAAAATCTCACTTCGCGTAATGGGGCGGGTAAGCAGGTATTCTGAGGTTTTATCATATTCTTCCTTGAGCAGGATATTTGAAGAGAGTACGATTGAAAAAATACTTCCGAGTACCATCATATATATGACATTGTTGGCAGCATAAAATCCAAGTACAGAAAGCAAGTCATTAAAATTCGAAATGCCTTTGAACTGGAGCGCACCTTTAGGAATGAGGCTAAGCATCCCAACGACCTTCGACTGGTTTTCCATAAATGTGCGATAGAACGACATGGTAACCACTATCAGTAAGGTTATTACAATCATCCATATTGTNNACCTTAATTTTTGTAATAGTGCAGGAAAATTTCATCAAGCGACGGTTCTTCGATCATGAGATTAATTATTTTCTTTCCCGAAAGAAAATTAACGAGTTCATTTATATTACCTGAATACATAAAAGAGAGTGTGTTTGCGGGTCCGGTGATTACATTTTCTACGCCCTGTATACCCAGGCTTTCTGTATTCAGATGGTCGAGCTCGACAGAAACCTTTTTTAATTGTTTTTTTCTCAGGTTGTCAATGTCTTCAATCTGAATGATTTTTCCTCCTTTTATAATCGCCACCCTTTTACAGAACATCTGTACCTCACCAAGGATATGTGAAGAAAAAAAGATAGTCATCCCTTTTTTATTCTCTGAATGTAACAATTCAAAAAATACTGACTGCATCAATGGGTCAAGCCCTGTTGTCGGTTCATCAAGTATCAAAAGTTTAGGACTATGCAGCAGGCTTTGAATAATTGAGACTTTCTTACGGTTTCCAAGGGAGAGATCAGTAATCTGCCGGGTCAGGTCAAGTTCAAATAATTCCGAGAGTTCAGATATCCTCTGTGCCCCATTCTGTACATGGTAAAAACGGATACAATAGCTCAGAAACTCATGTACATTCATCGAAGAATATGCACTGGCATCTGAAGGAATATAACCGACTTGCATCTTGATCTTTTTTGTATCCCTGATAACATCCATTCCCATTATTCTGGCGCTGCCTCCTGTAGGAAAGATCAGGTTCATCAAAATCCTTATTGTAGTGGATTTGCCAGCCCCATTGGGTCCGATAAAGCCAAATATTTCTCCTTCCCCGATCTCCAGATTGATATGTTCAATTCCCCTTGCTTTCCCGTAGAATTTTGAAAGGTCGGTGATATCAATAATTGGTACATTCATGGGATATTTTCTTTTTCTTATTCAAATATAGTAATTATTAGGTTGAAAAGTTGAAGGGTTTAAAGGTTGAAGCAGTTATGCTATCAGGTTATTGGGTAACCCTATTCTAAATAAAAAAGGGGTGTAAAAAACACCCCTGAACAATCTCAATCAGTTAAGATTAAAGACCTTTGTTAAGTGCGGGAGCTGCTTTGAATTTTACAACTTTTTTAGCAGGAACGTTCAGTTTAGCGCCTGTACGAGGGTTACGAACTACTCTTGCACTTCTTTTGTCAACTTTGAATGTTCCCAGGCCCGGTAGCTGGATTCTCTGACCTTTTTTCATTGATTTTCCAAATGCTCCAACGAATGCATTTAAAGCCTTGCCTGCATCTTTAATTGAAAGACCTGCATCAGCAGCGATTGCATTAACTAATTCTTTTTTTGTCATAATACAAAGATTTAATGGTTAGACCAATCTTACTAATTGAATACAAATTTATTTTTTTTATATTCATATACAAATTTATTTTGCCGTTTTTCCACAAATAGTGCCACTTTTAGGCTAAAATAGGTATATTTTTGTGTGAAATCCGGTTTTTTGTTGAATCAGCGCAACCGCTCACTAATCTTCAACTTCAGTAACTTTTATAAGGATTTTTGTTCATAATCTGTTCATAAAAAATGTATTATACTGATTATATGATATATATGTAAAATTTTCAAAAAAAATCTCTAAAAACAAAAAAATATTATCTTTGCGGCGGAGAAATGGCAGAGCGGTCGAATGCGGCGGTCTTGAAAACCGTTGATCTGTAACCACGGATCCGGGGGTTCGAATCCCTCTTTCTCCGCTTATTGAAAATGCAATTTACAGCAAAATCCTGAAATAGCCTCTGTTTCAGGGTTTTTCATTTTTACCCCTAAGCAGTTTAAAGCAAAAAAAAGCAAAATACACCGATTCCTGGGTAATCTATTCGGTGTACCTAACTTTTTTTTAAAAAGTACACCGAATTTGTATAACGCGTTGTTATGCAGTGTTTAGCGTAGTATATTATTGATTTTTATACTTTAATTTTGTACTTATAATTACGACTTATGGGAAGGGATACGTTTAATATTCTTTTTTATTTAAGAAGAAACAAGCTGTTGAAGGATGGTACAGTACCCATCTTCATGAGAATTACTATTAATGGAAAACGCTGGGATTCGTCACTTCAATTAGGTGTTGACTTAAATAACTGGGACGCGAAAAAAGAAAGGACCATGGGAAATGATGAAGGTTCAGATACTATTAATAATAAGATAGAAAGTCTCAAATTCCGGTTACACAGGATAAAAACTAATATTGAAGAAGAAGGAAAAACTATGACGATAGGCCTTGTCAAAACCAAATTCTTGGGGCAGGAAAAGTTACAGCGGACTATTATTCAACTATTCAAAAGCCATAATGATGAATTCAAAACGAAAGTTGGTGTGAAAATAACCAAGGCAACTCATGTAAAATATGTCACTTGTTTAAAACATACCCAGGATTTTTTAAGGAAAGTATATAAGGTAGATGACTTACCAATCTCCGAAATAGATAAAGATTTCTATGAAAAGTTCGAATTTTTTCTCCTTACTGAAAAGAAATGCGCACATAATTCAACAATAAAATATATCCTCAACTTTAATAAAATTGTAAAAATTGCAGTTGAAAAAGGGTGGCTAATTAAAAGTCCTTATAGAGAAATGGGGTATCGTCTTGAAGAAGTAGACAAACCCTATCTCACAATTGAAGAATTAAATTCAATCATCAAAAAAGAGATAAATGTCAAACGGCTGGATATAATCAGAGATGTTTTTGTCTTTTGTTGTCACACAGGATTAGCATTTTCGGATGTAAAAGAGCTGACTTTTGAAAATATTCAGGTAGGAGTGGACAATAATAAATGGATAATAAAGAAAAGGCATAAAACAAATATTGTTTCAAAAATTCCCCTTCTCGATACCGCGGCAAAAATTATCGAAAAATATAAAAATTATCCCAGGTCGAATAATGAAACTCTATTACCGGTTCCCAGTAATCAAAAGATGAATGGCTATCTCAAAGAGATTGGTGATCTAGCTAATATAAAGAAAGTTTTGACTACACATACAGCCAGACGAACTTTTGCTACTACTATTATGCTGCACAACGGCGTAAACATGGAGGCTGTGAGTAAGATGCTCGGTCACACCAGTTTGTTTATGACCAGAAAATACGCGAAAGTAGATGAGTACTTTATAGCACAGGAGACAGAAAAGATTCGAAAAATATTTAACTAAAAACGTAAAATCATGAAAGGTGGAGGAAAAATTTATCCGAATGAGAAGGTCAAAATTGACCCTCGTACTATTACAAGCTCTAAGATGCCTGAGAGTATCAATGTTTATTGTGGCTACTTAAAACGTGGTTATATTTGCCTTATGGGTAAAGGAATAATTACAAAGCCATACATTGAACGAGAAGATCAAAAAATTGATGCCCTCTTGCCCTTTTCACAAACCATGGACAAGTTAAAATCATCCCATTGGTTTTATACAGATACACATCTGGTTGAATTCTTTCGAACAAGTCCGTACAATTTTAAAATATATGCATTAAGAATTTTTTTTATTGAAGAATCCAGAACTTTATCTCGTCCGAATTAGATTTTCAATCTTATCTTTTGAAATCAGTAAATTTCACCCATAATTGTCCAACAACCAGGTATTTTTATCTATAGGGAAGAAGATTAAAGAAGTTCAGTGATTTTTAAAATAAGTTGGACTTTTATGATAATTGTTATGGAGTATGGAAGGCAATTTTTATTTATCTCCTTCGAATGACTACCCGTAATTTTAAGTCAAAATCAGAATTCCTAAATCAGATCTTGCCATTGACGTTTTTTTCGAAGAGAGAGTCAACATCTTTTCGAAGATAAAAGAATTTTGAACCTCCCAGGGGGTTCGTAAACCTTATCATATGTTTATCCCGAAGGGTTTGTAAAGTTCTTTCACTGCATTCAAGGATTCTCATGGTTTCTTGCTTACTTATCCACTTACTTTTTTCCCTGAATTCACTTTTGTAAGCCTCGATTAAATTATTAATTTTTGTTGTAAGAATATCGAGTTTTTGTAATATTATTTCCGGATCCATGGCTATATGCATTAATAACATTTTTTTGCTAGGCAATGTTATTCAATACATACTTTAAAAGGAATGAATTTTGCCATTATATTCTTCCGCAACTTTTACTTATGCAATATCCTTCGGTATTGTTTAGGCCTAATTAATTTGATTACACTTAATATATTGCATTAACAAGAAGCACTTAATTCCAGCGTTAAAATGTCAGAAAAATCCTGCCAATTATGATCAACTTCATTGAAATTTCCACTCTGAAAAATGCAAACTACTTCAATTTGAAAAATCTTATTGCCGTTCTTTAATTGAATGATATAACTATTGATTTTAGATTACACAGGATTTTATTGCCGTTGTTTATAGCATTGCATTAATCCTAAATGTATACAAGATTCAGTAGTTAAGAGATTTCTCTATAAAGAGAGTTCTCATTAAACGGAATTTCTCTTTATAGTAAATTTTTTCTTTATACGAGATCTATATGTCGGAGCATAAATTGGCTTTTATTGGTAATCAGATAAAGCTTTGCCACAGCAAACCAAGTTACAAAGAAAAAGAAGCTACTGTAAGTGTTTCGGACGGAAAGAGAAGCGACCTGAACGTGGAACTTGAAAAAGTTTAACAGTCGAGTTGTATTCATTTAAACTGCAGAAAATGAAGTCAAAATTATTTACACTTGACTGGAGAAATTTGGCCAATGGACTTCTTATTGCATTCCTGGCGGCATTTATCGATGGAATCATAAAAATACTAAATACTGGAGCAGTTTTTGACTGGCCCCACATTCAACCGATTCTGATCGCAGGGATTAGTGCTGCATTGGCTTATCTTCTGAAAAGTCTGTCTACGAATTCGCATAATCAACTATTTACAAGAGAACCGGGATAATATTTTTAGTGTTATTCAGAAAAATGTAACTTTACAACTTAGGCGGTACACTCTATTATTTCTTTCATTCCTGGCACGAGGAGTTCTTTTTGGAAATGCAGCGAGAAAATGTACCGCCTTCTTTGGTTTTTTAAAAATCGAGCCAATATCAGCTAAATGTTGTTCTATTTAAAACCTGCCGTTACAAAAAGCGGCAGGTCTTTTTAATGTGTATTTAGGGTTCTCGTTAAACACATATTAATTAGGTTTTCATCTTTGCAAAACGCATAAGCTAATCTCTGAATAATAATTCACCTTTTTCCAATAGCCATTTTTTTGCCTCTTCATATTTAGGATAAGCAGTCTTAACGATTTGCCAGAAATCTTTTGTGTGATTTGGAACTAATAAATGGGTCAATTCATGAACGATGATGTAATTCGAAACAAATGAAGGTGCTTTTATTATTCTGTAATTGATATTAATATTATTCTTGGGTGTGCATGAACCCCAGCGAAGTCGAATATCAGAAATCAGTATTTTGTTATATTCAACCCCTATCTTTTTAGCAAACGCTATAACTTTTGGTGTAAGTTTTTCTTTTGCTTCTATCATTAACCATTCGCTGAGTCTTTTTGAAAATTGAGTTGAAATATTTTCTGAAATAATAAACTTGCCATTGAAAACAAATATGTCTTTGGATTCTTTATCAAGAAATGCCTTATAGTTTTTTCCACAGTAAAGTATTGATCTACCATTCAATTGTACAACATCATCTTGCTTGTTTCTGATTTTTTGAGGATGATTAATTTTTTGATACAATTGCATACGATTCCGCTTCACTAATAAAGCAATCTTATCCTCCGAAAAGCCATTAGGTGCTTTAACAACTAAATCGCCGTTCCTTTCTATTATAAAGGCAACGGTTTTTCTTCTGGTTGAAAAATCAATCCTATATGTGAGATCTAATTTATTAATCATTTCTCAAAAGTGTAAAATGCTTTTTTTCTGCAAGTTCTAACAGCCTTTGCGCAAGCGATTGATGTTTCTGTATAATTAACTTTCCGATTTCTTCCTTCTTATTCGCACTAAATTCAAGAAACTCATCTATTAAATACTGTCTTAGTTTATTTTTTGCACCAGCTTTATCCCAGAAGTCTGGTAATTTAATTTCTCTGACGATAATTCGTGAAACATCTTGAGTAAGACTAATTAAATCTGATGTATTATCATCAGAAATCTTCGAGTGAATATCTCCAAAGAGCTCTTTTTTAAGTGAATGAAAGAAAGGAATCTCCCGTTTTCTGTCAAGCCCGTATGATTCCTCTTGTTCCATAGTTGCCTTGATCTTACGCCTGAGTTTTTCTAACTCCTCATAAATCCTTTGCCAATTGTCCTTAAATTCAGTAAATATTGCTTCCATCATTTCAGCAAATGAAGACATTAACTCAGGATCAATATCAATATTGACCTTTACATAATGGCGAATAGCATGTTCAACTTCGGCTGCTTTTGTTTTTGTCCGGTTTCTTTTTCCAACCTCTTTGCCAAAATCATCAGAGAGAATAGAAATGGCTTCAACTTTGGTCTCGATGCCTTTGGAAGTCAAATATTCATCAACGATTGTTCTTAACTTAGCCGGAATTCCTTTCATCGACATTCTTCCATCTCGAAAGTGTTTTTTTGCCAATTCACAAACCGCTGAAAATCTTCTAAAATCAGGTTCATAATCAAGAGCTTTTGCACTAGGATAGACTTTATCCAGATAGGAAGCAAAAACACGGAATTTTAGAAGAAAATCAAAACGACATTTTTCATCGTAAAAGACATCAAAAATAGCATCTATATCATCGAGTTCTTCAATACCATTTTCTTTAAGAAATTCCCAAATTTCTTTGTGGGCATGGGCAAGTTTATCGTAGTTTTCCTGGTTCTCCTTCAATGCACCCATTACTTCATCGAGGTCTTCCTTGTTTTTAAAATAGTCTAAAGCTTCTTTCAAATGATTACCAACACCAACATAATCAATTACAAAACCTGTTGATTTGTTTTCGTACAATCGGTTTACCCTTGCTATTGCCTGTAAAAGATTATGCGCTACAATAACTTTATCCAGGTACATTACTTGTTCTATAGGTGCATCAAAGCCGGTAAGCAACATATCTACAACAACAAGTAATCCAACATCACCTTTTATCCCTTTTTCTTTATCTTCACAATCGAAAGGCAATTTAAAACTTTCTTCAAAATGTGTTTTTAAAGTTTGATCTGCTGAGTATTTCTTTATATGTGGCAAATCATTATTTGTATTTGAAAACACTACACCAACTTTTAATTCCTTTAACCGAGGTAAAAATTTCCAAGCCGGCTTGTTTTTTTCATACCAATTTATTTTTTCTTCAATAGCTTGCTCCAAAGAGTCTTTATATCGAACTGCAGCTTCCTTTGAAACACAAACAACCTGAGCTTTGAATCCATTTGGCAGAATATGTGTAGTGAAATGATCTACCATATCAATTGCTTTGTCTTTAATAATTTCTTTTGCTTCCAGATATGCTCTTCTGGAATAGAACCCCATAATCTGTTTCCACTCCTCCGGTGTTTTATCGTTAAAAACATCAATAAATTTTGCATTCATACCTTGCTTATCCTTGATCTCAGGATTTTGTGTTCTCCCTTCATAAACTATATCCACAATTACCTGATCTCTGTGGGCATCATTTAAAGTGTACTTATGAATATAGTATTGAAATGTCTGCTCTGTTTTATCAATTGGTGTTCCTGTAAATGCCAGACGGGTTGCATTTGGCAATGCTCTCTCTAAATTCGCACCCATAATTTTATACTGGCTTCTGTGAGCTTCATCAATCATTACCAATATGTTCTCGCTGGTATTTAATACATCAAATAGTTTAAGACTCTCAGCTGTTGTTTGAAGTTTATCAACCGAATCTTCATTTTCAACCCCTAAAATTTGGCGGTCTCTTTCCTGAAACTTATGAATCATTGCCATTACAAGATCAGAGCTATCATTTTTCAGATGTATTTTTAGATTATCAATTGAATCCGCTATTTTTACTTCAAAACCTATACTCTGACTGGTTTCACTTAGTTGTTTTTCCAATTGAGTTCTGTCGGTAACAAAAATAATCTTCCATTTTTTTAAATGTTCTTCCTTATACATGGCACGTACCAGGTACATCATTGTGAGAGATTTACCTGAACCTTGTGTATGCCAGATAATACCACCTCTTTCCCTGGGAGTGGGCATGGACTTTAAGCGATTCATTACTTCCTGCACAGCCCGATATTGCTGCCAACGACTTACTATTTTTATTTTTCGCCCTTCACTATCAACTGAAAAAACAATAAATGACTGGATTATTTCCAACAGATTTTTCCTGGACAACATTCCATATATCAACCGGTTTTGATTATGCGGTGCTGTTTTCAGCGATGAAGGAATCTGGTCAATTGTGAAAGGATATGGATCATACCATGGATAGTAATGTTTTTTGCTTCTGCATGTTATTGATCCAAATCTTGCCTCATTCCTGCAAGTAGCAATCATTATCTGGTTGTAAAAGAATAAACGTTGATTACCTTCAACATCAGTTGTATTTCTAAGGTTTGCATACCGTAACATTTGGTCGATGGCTTCATCAATAGGTTCCTCAACCTTTGTACTTTTACATTCTACAATTCCTATAGGCAAACCGTTTACAAACAACATAATATCTGGTTTGACGTGAGCATCTGTTCCGGGAATGGAAACTTTGAATTGTGAAATAGCAATAAATGAATTATTACCAGGAGTTTCAAAATCTATATATTTTACAACAGGATTAGGGGTATTATTCAGCCGGTTTTCTGAAACTTTAGTATTTGCTAACAAAAGCTCCAACACTTGTTCATTTGCCGATAGCAAATCATTTGGTAATTCAGTCGTTATTTTCCTGATAACCTGTTCTAACTGATCTGTTTGTCCTTTCAGGAATGGATTTATAACCTCAAGACACTCTATGAGTTTATCTTTCAGGATATACTCTTTTAAGGACTTACGAAACGAATTGCCGGGATCGTTTACTTTATTTGTCTCATTTAATGCATAAATCTCCCAACCGATTTCTTTCAATTGTTCCAGAAATGGTTGTTCGACTGTACTAAGTTCGTCAAGTCTTAATGCCTTTTCTTTTGATGATTCGTACATATCTTATTTATTTAAGACCTTCTTAATAATGTCATCAATTTCCTTAACTGATATTGCTCCTCTAATACTACCATCCTCAAGTTTTTTGGGTTTATCTTCAGTTACAATTAGAGTCCCATTTTCTCCTCCTCCCTGTTCCCAAGGTAATATTTTATTACTCAGATACCATTTATATTTACTTTCCCAACGCTCAGCATAGCCTTTGTCATAAAGCATTCCACAATGCTCCCAGTAATAATTAATACCAGTATCGTCATTCTCTATTGTGAAGTCAGGGAGTTTTTCAACTTCATTAATAATAAGAGGTTTTTCATACATAGGCATAAGACCTTTATCCAACATGCGCTGGTAGATAAGTAATTCACTTTTGGACCGTAACATCCTGTTATCACTTGCCTGATGAATAAGATTTTTTTCAAGATACCTGTCGTCGACTTCAACCATATCAGGTTTTTCGAACAGATTAGTAATACGACTTAAAGTATCTGAATACTTAGGTGATGAAAGCGTTTTAATATCAAAAATGTTTCCTTGGTATAGCACTATAACCTTATCTGTTTGGCGAGTAAGTGCTGTATATAACAATTCTCTTTTTAAAAGGAAACACGGATTGGGTAGTATAAAGAATACTTTTTTGAATTCACTACCTTGTGCTTTATGTACAGTTAATGCATACGCCAATTCTAGCGGAGATTGACCTTCTTCCGTAAATTCATTGTTCTTAAAGTTATATGTAATCCCTTTTTGACTGCTGAATTCAATTTCAACATTTTTTGGTTGCCCCTTATACTTTTTATAATCTGCTTTACTTTTATACTGACCAACTACAATGCCTATCTCTCCATTTGCAAGGTAGCCTAAACCTGTATTTGGATACATATCGTTCCTATTATGATTATCAAGATTTATCACCTTGTCTCCATATACAATTTGTTCCAGACCTAAAGGTTTTGGAATATTTTTAATTAGTATTTCATCCCCGTTCCAATTATTAACGACTTTGCCAACTGTCGCTGTACGGATATTCTCATCCCGATATTTTAAGTGAAGGTTTCGATTGATGCTTTGAACACCGAATACTCTCTCACGAACTGGCGAGAGAATCTGCCAATCGTCTATATAATTCACTGCAGGATCTACACCAAAATAGTTTGCTCTTCCTGTACTATTGAAGAATTCACCATCAGAACCTAAAGTCCTATTAAAGTCACTTACATCACTTATTCCCAATTCTTGCACTAACACCTGATTAAATACTCTATCAAAATCACTTTCCTTCTCCCAATTCTCAATTCTTAAAAACTCAGAGTTGATATTTGTTAGGACCTTCGAAAAAACATTATCTGCTGCAGGTTCGAGCACATTCCCACTAAACCATTCTGCAAGCTGAAGATCTTCGCGATTAGTTCCTCCCTGCCTTCTTCTTATTGTTAATTCTGCATAACAAGAAGATACTTTTGGGAACAAATATTCTTCATCAACAGGTTTTAAAAAATTAATAATATCATAAAATGGTCTCCCTGCACCTATAGGTGGCAATTGCCGATGATCGCCAACTAAAATAAAACGTTTTACACCTCTAAAACAGTCCAATGTTGTTGCCAACATTTCTTCAGTTAGCATACTGCATTCATCTATAATTACAGTTTCATATCCTGTTTCTGAATATTTATCTGATAGAACATATTGCCGGAGAATAGGTAAATACCTTTTAAAATCTTTAAGAAATTGAGCTAAAGTGGCAGCCTTGATATTTGTTCCTCTAATAACTTCTTCCATCCTTACCCTTGCTTTTCCAGTAGGAGCAAGAAGAAGGACTCCCTTCTCCTCAATAGAAGTGTTTTTGGCTAAAACAGATAGTAAAGTTGTTTTTCCAGTTCCCGCCGGACCAATTAGAACCGAAAATCTTGCATTTGCCAATTCTTGAAGACTTGCAGCTTTCTCTTGTCTAGCTTTTTCTTCATCCTCATCTGGTTCTAAAACTCCTCCGAAACGTTTGATTTGATCAGCGTTTATCTTCTCATCTAATTTTAGTCGCCAGTTTTCATTTAATTCCAAACGCTTTCCCTTAATCCTTTCCTTTACTTTACTTCTGATAATTTCTGAACATTTTTGTAGGCGAACTAATTGATATGCAACTTCGCCTACTTTAGTAGAATCGTTTACAATTTCTCCGGCAAATGTCTTTTCCGCTGATTCGTAATAATCGCTATTTACCTCACACTTTGGCTGAATTGATAAGTCACGAATGTTTTTTATTATTTCTTTTCTTGGTAAGAGTGTATGCCCGAGCTTAGTTGCAACTTCCAACTGATTAATGGTTAAGGCTCTTATACGTTTATTGTCCAATGGATCATCAAAAATCAATGAAGCAGGAAATAATCGTTTCTTTTTAGATGCACCAAATAGACCTAAATCAATGGTATGCAAGGATATGGGGAAATTGGTTCTCCTTGTAATTTCATAGAGTAAATAAGGATTAGTAATAATATCACTGTCTTTGACTTCTATGTTAAACTCCTCTCTCTCTTCTTGGACATACAATACTTTAGCCTGATCAATACTTATATCGAATCTACTGAGTAAATGAAGAAGGTCAATTCGGATGGAATCTGGTTTCTTTTTTAAGTTCAGGTAGTTTTCTTTTATACTTGCTGTAACTAATGCAGCAGTTTCAGTTGATATTATTTTCTCTCCTTTCAAAATTCTTTCAAATAATTCCCAAGTATTTTCTTCTTCTCTAGCAACAGAGGTAATTTCAGCCGCTACAAAATGTCCCTTTTCAATACCGAATGCACATAAAGCTGCACCCATACCAGGGTAATCACCTCTTAACTTTTCCAATCGAGCAACTTCGTTATGTACCCATGTGAGTATTCTATCATGGTGTGCGCCTATGCCTAACTCTTTTGCCAGTTCAATAGATTTAACACATTGATATAAAACTCTTATTGCAGTATCAGTTGCAACGTGCTCTGAAGCATAAGAGAATTCAAGGGCTTTGTCCTCAGGAGTCTTTACAGCTAAAACAGAAGGGTCAAAATCAGGATGCTCAATCTGATATTCTAATGCTAAATGATATGGTAATATGAACCCATCCGTACAATCCGGCCTGATGGAATGCAAAACCATATGTTCCCAATAAGAAGCTGAAAATTTGTTGTTCGACCCTTTGTACGGTTGTGATGGCAGAATATCATTTATGCGGCCAATTCCGACCAATATTTTGCCGGAATCTTCCACAAAGGGTACTTGTTTAGCGTAAAAGAAAACCAAAGAAGATTTATTCTCTAAGTGTTCATAGAATCCATTAAGTAAGGATTTTTGATTATCAGTTTGCTGTACCCATTTGCTCTCTTCCTTATTACCATAATATTTATTAATAAGATCAGGTTCTCTTAATTCATCATAATCAAGATCGAGAGATTTAATAAAAATATCATTGCTCTTTTTTGACATCCATCTGTAAGGTACACTATTAGCTGAATATGGGGGAAACAGCAATGGTGTTTCTATAAGATTGCCATGACTTTGGGGATAGACATCTATATAGGGATGGTTTAACAATTTTGTAAAAGAAAAAGGCGCCATAAATGTGGCCCTTTCACCAACACAGACCGGAAAATTAGCTTGATCAAGCGATTCAATAGATTTGGATGAATTTTCATCCTCAGATTGATCAGATCTATGTAAGGCGCAGTTCTTGAGTGCTAAACATGAATTGTTTGCAGAGGGATATTTGCAAATTGTTCCATTCCAACCGTTATCGTGCCAGGGAACACGAATTGAAAGGTGTTTTAAATTATACCGACCATTATGTTTCATTAATAAACTAATTGTTTGAAGAAGATTACATTATTCAAAAGTCTGATTTCTAGACTCATTATAAAGATCAACCTGTGATACTAGATTCATAAGTAACGTTTGAGTAAACCCCATCTTTATAATTCCATGTAATAGGTTCTCCAGTTCTAAATAGTCATTTACCTGAGACAATTCTTGCGGATACCTCTCAAATAGGATTACTTTTAATGGGTACATTTCACCAGTAGTTGGAACAACTTCTAATAGTCGATAACTGTATCCCTTTCCAATAGCTGCAAAAATGTAAAATGCGTAGTTTATCAATCTCTCTCCAGTTACATCAGCTGATTCTGTAACAATTCCATTTAGTTTTCCTGGATATTTTTCATTTATTGCTTTACTGTACTTTGCCAGGATATTGAAAGGATGTTCCTTTTTCAACTTTTCATAATTATCCTTACTTGGATCTGGAAGTAGATCCACAATGTCGTTTGGATTCATACTGTTAATTTTAAATTAAAGGTTAGTGGTAGATGATCTGTAAAATTATCTGGGATATCTTCAAAGTTATGCTTAATTAAAATTGACCTAGGGATAGCCTCATGAATTTTGATGGTTGAATAATCCAATACATCAATAATAGACGGACGAATAATTACTTTATCAAAAACATTCCAAAATATTTGGGTAACATCTGTAGTTGTTTTATAATAAAATGTCCCTGGTAACTTAGACGATCCAGTATGGTATTCTCTATCACCCAACCAATTCCACATGGGATTATAGAAAAAATGAAAATCATCAAAATGTGACCTTCTTGTACCAGATTTTGCTACATCATAAGAAAGAGTTGCATTAAAAGCTTGAGGTTCAATCATCCCAGGTTCAAAAGGATTCATATTAAAGTCCCCAAATACAATGGTCTTCTCATGTTTCCTTTGAACTTCAACTTCTCTAACCCATTTTGCATAGTTATTTGCATAACTCAATTGAGTTTCTCCATTATATGTGGCTTTGCTTGGAAAATGTAATCCTGCAATTATAACTTCTCCTTTCTCTTTTGTGTCTAATGTATAAAAGACAATTCTTTTGGATGGAGCCGAAGAGTAATGTTCAATTTTTGATAATGGAATTCTTGAATACAACTTTGGAGTAAATTCATTTTCATCATATTCTGTTTTAAAAGGTACTCGTTCAAAACCTAGTATCGTTTTTATCTCAGAATCAGCAATTTTAGATTCGGCGAGTAGCAAAATATCAATATTATTTATAAATGAAGTAAGAGTTGGACAAAACTCGTCCCCTCTTCCATTTATGTTCCAAAACATAAAGTTTATCATTGTCTAATTTTCTTTTTGATTAAAATTTACTCTCACTCTTCCACTCAATAAATCTTGCATTAAGGCGGTTTTGAGGGATTGGAGTTTTAATAGTTTTCTTTTATTTACTAATATTAATTTTTCGTGTTTAGAAATGATATTTGAAATCCTTTCTTGCTCATTGATATCGATTGGATATTTCACTTCCATTTTTCTTAGAACACCTAATGTTATTTCAGAAAAAGTTGTTCCCTTCTGGGATTTCAAAATCTGATTTTTAAAATAATCCATACGCATCGTCCACAAGAAGTATAATGATGAGATGTTTTTCCATTTTGGAGCAATTCTGGCCGTGCCTTGCGTCAGGTTTGCACCATGTAATTCTTTAGGTACTAAAAGCACCTTTCCAATAGTTGCTCTTAATGCAAATACAATATCATTTTCCTCAACCCGCGAACGTAAATATCTGGAAGCAATCTCTTCCGAAGTTCTAAGCAAATTTGAACTTGTTAATTTGTCACCTGACATATCTCCTGTCCTAATATAGGGTATTCCATTTTCTATAAATGGACCTGCTTGCACAATGCCATATGTAATAATAGATCTGGTAAGTTTTTCTAAGTCTTCGACTTCCCATTCCACGGGAATCCTGCCCAGGTTGCTATCCTTAAAATTATGCGTTTTTTCACTTCGAAGATTTCCGTGTTCATCAATGCCACTGGTAAGCAAATCGTTTAATAAGCCGGTTTTAATGCGTTGGTATTTGGCTATGAGCTGTTCAGTGGTAGATATGGCGTTGTCGAGTAAGGAAAGAAATTGAACTATTTGTTCTTCTTCGATTGTATCATCAGGGAAACTAACCAACCAATTTCTGAAATCCTTTTTCTGAAGATGTTTTAAACCGCTACCACTAAAAAAGTTTCTATCAATATAACTTAGTTTGTCAAGTAACAGATAATACAAATATTTGCTTGAATGCTCTTTACCTTTTATGGCATATGTATCCGTTGAATAAGCCGCTTTGCCTGAATTGAACTTAACGTTTGCTTTTCCGCCTGTTGCCAGAAAAATAATTTCATCATCATCGTTAAATTCAGAATGAGTTAAAACCTTATCCCCACTTGTATAAAATGGATACTGACCAATATTATCCGCATGTTGTACCTGAAACTTTGATTTTGGAAGTTCCTGGTAGGTATCGCCAAATTTTATTTCGTTTTCAAAGCTCATCAATTCAAGTAATTTAATTGTTTCAAAAATTGATTTAGCTCTGTCATGGCATCGGTACGTTCCTGTTCAATATGGTTTGCAGGCAAGTTGTATTTTACCCAAAGTTTTTCGTATTCGACAATGAGAATGCGTTTTTCGGTATTTATGAACTGCTGTAAACGGTCAATAATAAGGTGCTGCCACTTTTCTAATACCATTTCGCGGGCTTCGTTGGTGGTCATCTCGCCACCTATTGCATCGTAAATGGTTTTGTATCGGGCAATTTTCATTTCATCGGCATCGAGTCCGAATTTCTTTATAAATACTTTTACCTGAAGCAAAAGCTCAAATTCAGCAAATTTTTTATTTAATGCTTTCAGTTTTTCGGTGGTTTTGGTAATATTTGTAAACAACTGTTGTAATGGAGCTAACTGGTCTTCAAAACCAACAATAATTTTCGCCAAAGCTTCTTCTTGTTTCAGCTTCAGGTATTTATTCAGGTTGGTTTTATTTATTGATGGTTTAGCAATTCCTGCCTTTCTTAGCACTTCGGCAAAATCGGCAAAATCAGTAATGCCATCGGCAACTTTTTGCTGTATAGTTTCATAGGCCTGCCATATTTCAGCATGGGTTTCTTTGGCGTATTGGTAAATACCTTCAATTTCTTCTTCAAGGTAAGTTATCACGTTGTCAACCGATTTTTTATTGTCCTCGGTTTCTTCAAATCCACTTTCGTCCAGCATTTCTTCCAAACTTGCTTCGGTTTCAGCAATAACGTTTTCGATAACATCATGCTCTTCTTTTTCTTTTGAGAAGAAACGTTTTATAACCAATTCATCGAGAATCAAATCTGCGGCCCAGCCAATGGAAGAAACTGTTTTCAGGTCGTACTTAATGCTATCCCACCAGGTAACAAACACACCGGCAGTTTGAAATTCGTCTAATACACCAATAGGCACCAGGCTTTGTTTTAAAGCAGATATTAATTGTTTTCTTAATAAAGGAATTCGTTTGTTTCCTCCTAAGCTGATGTAATTAGCTATTCCGTCATCTAAAGGTTTTCCATAACCCTCTCCATCAGTCATCATGTTGTCTGCCTTTTCATTTCCATTGTCTACTGATAAACCCTTTAGCCACTGATCGGCTTTTTTCCACCAGTTCTGAAGTTCGTTTTGCAAATTTTGTTCAATGGCCGAGACACCTGAATTATTTTGAATAACAGGTCTTATGGCACCTTTGCTTTCAATTTTTTTGGCAAATGAGGTGTAACCCTCTGTTTCGTTATTATATTCAGGAAATAAGGCAATTGGTTGAAAATTCCATTTGGCACTGACGGGTTTTTTATCAAAAATCTCGATACATGGTATTCCACCAATCAGGTGAGCTTTTACATCTTCCGGTTCAGGTTCTGGTGTATTGTCAACATACCTTCGGATATTCAGGTTAAAACCATTTAGTACAATTTCATCAAGGTTAACTAAACGTGAATATTTTTCAATTTCCAGTTTGTTTTCAAACACATAGGTTATCTTTTCAATATCCTGTGGCCGTAGTTTATATTGTTTCTTTTGCTCCTCAAATTCGGCCTCAGCGTTAATAAAAAGAATTTTACTCCGCAATGGGACAGGTTTGTTTTTGTTAAAGATAATTACCGAAGCCGGAATGCCAGTGCCATAAAAGAGTTTTGGGGGCAACCCAATAATAGCCTCAATGATGCAATTGGTTTGTAAAAGTGTTTCTTTCTTTTCACCTAATAATTGTTCCTTTGTGGCACTGATTAATTCTTCTTTTAAATCCAGTATTATCTTCTTACGGATCTGTTCTTCAACTCCGCCACGGAACAATACCCCATGAGGCATAACCACTGCCATTAGTCCGTTTTGCTTTAAACTGGCAATCATGTGCTGAATAAACATTAAGTCTGCTTTCTTGCCTTTTTCAGGGGCAAAGCCATATTTGAAGCGCTGCTGGTACTCCATTTCTTTTCTAGAATACGTTTGGGAAAATGGAGGATTGGCAATTACCCGATCGAATAATCGTATATATCCACCCTGTTCATGTTGAGGTTTCAATAAAGTGTCCCCGTTGGCTATTTTATAGTCGGTAATATTATGCAGGAGCATATTCATAGAGCAAATAGCCCATACCCCGGGGTTCCGCTCTTGTCCGTAAAGACTTATTGACTGAACATCTCCACCAGTCTCCTCAACATAATTTGCACTTTGAATAAGCATGCCACCCGAACCAGCTGTAGGGTCATAAATACTCATGCCTTCTTGTGGCTTAAGTAAATGCACCAACAGTCGTACTACTTCATTTGGAGTATAAAATTCTCCTCCTTTTTTCCCTGCACTATCGGCAAAGTATTTTATCAGGTATTCATAAGCAGCACCGAGTAAATCAGGAAATTCAAAGTTATCATTGGTAAGTCTGAAATTGCTGATATAATTGCTCTCACTCTCAAGAAGAGGTTCTTTTACCTTCTTCTTTTTCTTACCGTCAGTGGAGTTTGGATCGTTAAAATGATCGATAAGCTTTTTCCATTGAGCATTAGTAAAACCTTCTCCGCGTGTGCCGTTGAATTCAATTTTGGTAAGTAAGCCAGTCGGCATTTCATCGTTTTCTTCTTCAATAGCTGCAAGAGCCATATCAAGTTGTGAGGCAATGTTCTCTTTTAAATCTTTAATTTTGCTCCAACGTGCAATCTCAGGCACAAAGAACTTATCACCATAATATGCTTTGCTTTCGGAGTACTCTTTAATTTGTTCTTCGGTCAAATCCATTTTTGTGTACTTCTCAACTATCTCAGTCTTATGCTGGTCAAATTGGTCGGATAATCTTTTTATGAACATCATCCCAAAGATGAACTCCTTATACTCGCTTGCATCTACACCACCACGAAGTATATTCGCAGCACCATCAAGAAATTTTTCTAATTGTGAAAGGGATATTTTAGTTTGCTTCATTTATTTATATCAGAGTTTATTTGAGTATAACTATTTCAATTGCTTCTTTTGATTCTTTATTCCGCTTTTTATCAAAGCTGTTTTTCAAAAAGAATTTAACAGATTTCCCTTCTTGAATATCCTGCTTTCTGGCTTTCACGGAACTGAAATTAAAGTAATATGCTTCCCTGGAGTTATCTTGTTTGATAAAACCTGACTTCCCATTTGGAAGGATCTTATTTATTGTTCCTTTAAGTTTTTCTTGACCTTCAAAAAGATGATTATCCCATATTTTTTCAGCTTCCTTTTTCTTAGCTCTTAGATCAAATTTCTGGGAAATATCAATTTTAAAATATGTTATAAGTTTTTGAAGTTCCATATCAATCCGTGAATCGTTTGCCTGTTTAATTGCAATAACCAGTTCAGCATGTACCTTAGCTTCATCAGGTTTCTGCAGTTTAAAAAAGATACGTGCCAAATGAATGTATAAATTAATCTTCATAAGGTCGTCTCCGAAATTTTTTGCAGCTTTCAAAGCATATTCAAGAGCTTTTTCAAAATCATTCTGTTCAAAATATATAAGGGAAATATCATTTTCAATAAACCACTTTTCACCCTTACCCGAATCAAGGGATTTCAATATTTCTTCACCTTTGCTTAAATCACCAAGCTCAATATGACAAAGAGCAATCCTTCTTTTAAACCAGATGTTATTGTCGTAATGAAATTTTTGAATGTTAGCCAGGGCAAATTCACTGACTTCGATACTTTCCTGAAACTTTTTTTCTTTATAGAGAAGGGTAGCCAGATAAGAATAATAATTTTCGTAATCTGAAGCTAGTTTCCTTTCTTTGGAATCCTCCGATACTGTAGTCTGTTCCTTTTTTGAAAGCTTTTCAGGATCCAATTTATCTAACCAGTATCTGATTTTGGAAGCATTGAAATTAGGTTTTTTGTATGCTTTAAGAACTTTAAAAACGCCGACACAAAAGGGACACGGAACTGATTTTTCATCATTCACTTCCATTTGACCCTGAAGGACAAAAATGCGTTCAAGTGCATGTTCGGTATCGGAGACTTTGTTACTGACAAATTTTTTGATTGACTTATCAAAATAGGCCCAAACCAAGTTATTCTTAAGATTTGGAAATTCAGGATATTCTATAATATGTTTTTCGGAAAGTTCAATTGATTTGTCTAATTGGCCAATTTTACGCAAAGAGTGAACATACCCCCAGATATCCCAATTATTTAAAATAACCTGAGGATCATTATACGCAGTCTCATAAAGCTCAACGGCCTCTTCAAACTTATTGGATTTTCTGAGTGTACTAGCTTGCTGAAGGATGTCTGGCATGTTGATTTTGTATTTTCATGAAAACTTCTTTTATATCATCATAGAGGTCAGTATTATTACATTTAATTGGATATATTGTAGTTATAAATCCTTCGTTGGTATAAAAAACATCTAAAGTCAAAAATGAAGTATCCCTGCAGAATGTGATTCTTTCCGAATAGTTTAAAGATTCAATCCCCTCTATTCTACACATTATCTTTGTTAACTCTGCCACTAATAGTAGAAACAAATCTTTAACAAGTTCTGAGCTGAATTCCAGATTCAAGGAAGTTTTCTTTCCAGTCTTAAGCGATATGAGAAATGAGTCTACCTCTTTCCCAAATTCTGGAGGAGTCGAATTGGCAAGGGCATGCTTCTTAAACTCAAACTTGCCATTATACCAAATAATAACTATGGCCTCCTCTCCGGGATTCCCTCTAATGACATAATGTTCAGCATATTCATGATGTAATACTTCAGCTACACTAAGCCTTCGTGCTGATAACTCATTTTCAAACCAACAATAAAAACTAAAAAGTCTATCGTCGGTATTTTGAAAATAGTCTGGGCGGATAGTTATTTCATACAATTGTGATTTTGAATCGAATGGGAATAATTCAATATTTTTACCCGAATTTTTCAGGCATTCGTGATTATCCTTCCAGAGCATTTTAATATAAGGGGTAATTTTAGGAACATTAATCATGAAAAGCTTTTTCGCTGCGCATCCAATACCGGTATAAACCCATTTGAAGTATTGTTTATTTTCAGTCCCCTTGTTATCACCTTGATCAAGATTAAAGAATATATTATTCCATCTATATGATTGAGCTTTATGAACTGTAATTGCATATCCAAACCTCAATTGAACAGAATTTATATACTTATCATGATACCCAATTTCTCGCCTTGACTCTTCTCTTTTGGGTTTCCAAAACCTATTTTCAGCTTTTTTTAGTTCTTTGGTAATCTCATTAAGTTTTTTTCGGGACTCTCCATCTAATTTAACCAGCAATTTCAAATTCTTAAGAGTTTCATCTAATTGCCTATACTGTTCAGATTTTTTAAATTCTAACCAGTCATCATTAGTTTCCTTCTCTAATTCAATCCGTTCTCTAATTTTTGTGTTCAAATATGCTTGTAGGCCACCGTATTCTTCATCTGTAATCTCCTTTGAGGTAGAATTCCAGTAATTCTCAAAAGACAGAACAGTTACATTAAGATTCCTTTCAATTAACTTAAGTTTAAGTTCCCTAAATTTTAATTCAACTATTTTTTTTCTAATTGGTTGATTAATTGAGATAATATCTTTATTAACACTTAGTATTTCGGCATATTCCCCATTAAAAACTTTCTGAGGAACTGCAAATGGATTATCGGGTGCTACAATTACAGTATTATTTATGAGTACAATATCTCCAGATTCAAGTTCCGAACTTTTTAAGAGGACCTTTTGTTTTACCCACAAATTTGATTCTCTAATCTTATCATTCGAAAAAGCTAGTATTTTTGTTTGATATGTATCCTCTTTAAATGATTGCATTAAGGCTTTGCTTAGAAATTGATCGTCCTTAACCAACTTAATATTTTCAGCCTCCAGAATCTCCAAATTGTTAAATCTGTTTAATTCGATTTGATTGCTTATTCTCAAAGCTTGTTTTACTATATTACTTTTCTTTGATGGGTCCAAACCAATTGTAGCTGACTGAACATCCAGTTCAAATTTTGAAGATAAATAATCAGGATTTAATGCAGATTCCTCAAATGGACCAATACTTAAACGATTCTTATCGCCTACAAAAAGAATTTTAAAATGTATATGATTTTGTTTAATAAAAGTTATTAAGTCTGAGAGTAACTGTCCTGTTCCAAATTGTAGGGTAGGACTAGCGAACATGGAATCAGAAATATGATGGGAATCATCAACTATGTAAAGAAAATTTGAAGGATTCTCATTCTTCTTTACTTTAAAAATAACCTTTGATTGGATCTGACCTGATTCTTTTTCATTTTCATTTTCAGGTGAATCAGTTGGTTCCTCAATATTGTCTAGAACCTCCATTTCAACTTGTTCTGAGAATCTATAAATGTAACTGTACAGGTTGTTAACAGATTCTATTTGTTTTCTGATATTTCTTGCTATCCTATTATTTGGAGCAATAACTTGCGCACCAGTAATACAGGTTGAGGGGAGGCGATTAATGAGATAATTAATTAAGAAAGTCTTCCCACTTGAAAATGGACCAGATAAAACAAATGTGTTCGATTTTTCATTTTTAAGAAATGATTCTATTTTAGCTAAAGCGGCTAATTGCTCGTGATTTAAAACTTGCTGGCTAGCTTCTATTGTTACGATTTCTGATTCTTCTATTTTCTTTGGCTCTGCCTCAAGAGGATTCCAGTTCGTAATACTGAATAAACTTGCAAGTCTCTCAAGATCTAAAGGTTTAAGGTTTATCTTGACTGTAACAATGTCGTCTAAAGAACTAATAATAGTATTTTTATCACCAATAAAGAACCAGTTCTGATATTTTTCTGGAATTTCACCTGAAACAGTTATTTCTTTAAGAAAGCAGACAATACAATCGATATGCTTATAGTCAAATTGTGACCCTTTGAAAAGAAATGTGTTTTTATGGTAATTTAAGTAATCCTTGATTTTTTCTTTGTGGTTTCTCAACTGGAGATAAGGATTGCCTTGATTTCCTCCTTTGATAATAACGGATCCATGGTGCCAGTTTTCAAACTCAAAATTTTCTAGTGCAGGCAATTTTATCTCTCCGGAATAGTTTTTGAAATCAATAATTATAAACGATTTGGAAGTAAAAAACAGAGCATCTGGTGCAATTCTATTCCCATCGGCATCAATAATTTCTGGATTTCCAATTAGATAAACATTTTCAGCAGAATCCTTGTATTTGCTCCTCAGATCAATCGCCAATTGTCTGAAAAAAGTATTTTCATGGACATAATCGAATTTATTCTTAAAAATATTGAGTGGCATTATTGCAGTTTAATTACACTTTAAATTTACTGAAAAAAAAGGGAAGCCAAGTTAACCCATTAAAATAGAATGATATCATAAAATATAATGTAAGTTAGAGTTCTGTTGGATAAGTAGGAGTACAAGTGCTTTAATGCAGAATTCAAAGATGCCTGAGGTGACAAAGGCAATAACCAAAGCGACCTATTTATCGGAGAGTTCTATAGTTTTAATGGAATAAGGGCAGTAAAACTTTTATAATTTAAAAGCGGATTTTATACAATTATCCAATTATGAATTTCTCTTAAATCCTTTTTTATTACTATTATTTCATTTCTCCTTTGGGCTCTGGATCGAATTTTGGATAGTAGTCTATTATAATTTGAGTCTGATCTTATTGCTTTTTGTGAAGTAGAATTATATTCTTTCCACATGCCAGCTTCTTTAATTAAAAATCTAATATTAATGCTGTCAGAACTTAGACTATTTAAATTCTGCAATATTATATTATGTAGTCCTTTTGAAATTAGTACATCATAAGCAAATGATAGGGACTTTGCGTCCCTTGAAAAATCTTCTAAATCAGAAAATAATGAATTAGCTTCAGGATTATGTGCTGCTTTGTGACGACGCATTGCAGCATTTGAAAATACGTTATCGGGTGCAGCTAATGTAATGTTTGCTTTTACTGTTAATTGTTGTATAGAATGCCAACCACCATCTACGTTAAATAATTTCATAAAATATGTAATATCATCTTTACCTAGATTTGACTTGTCCCAGCCTAAAGAGAATTTAGATATGCTGAAAGGAAAATTAGAGGAGCTAGCAATATGTTTTGTTTCATTTTGAATAAATGTGAGCCAATCTTCATTTGCCCGCTTCATATTATTTGCTTTTTCAGTTATACTTCGTAAAGCGCCTAACGTAGTTGCCTGTTGAAGGTTGAGAGAAAGCAGATTAAACCCCAGAGATGATGAGCTAATACGCTCCAAAACTTCTCCTGTACGATCCTTTATAAAATCTTCTAGGATTGTAAAAGCTATAATTGAAATACCATTTCTAAGCATCTTCGCTTTTTCGTTATGCGTATTTTGAGCAACTCCATTATCTTTCAAAAAGTCACTTTCTAAAGTACGCCTAAAAACAGCAATTCGATTAAGGAAGTTTTTTCGAGCTAAGGACATTATTTTAAGGCTGATTGCATTAAATTTTTCATGGTTTCCATCCTATACTTAACATTTTTTGGGTTTGAAGTAAATTGCCTAATTGATTCATTAAAATCAGGGTCTGAATCATATTTCTTATTAAACAGTATTTTAAATTTGTCTTTATTTTGAATTAACCTATGAATTTCAGGAACATTAAATAATGTCAATGAAACCATTTGAATATCATAAAATCCTTGAACCATTTGTTGATTTCCTCCAGGTCTATTAAATGCTTTGTCTCCCCAAATATCTTCCACACTTTTTATAGTACTGTTGAAAGAAGTTTTAAGCGATGCAATTTGAACCGCAGATAAATTTTTATTTTGCATCATATAATTATCCATAGCTTTTCTCATGTTCCCAGGAAAATTCTGCCATTGGTCTCTAAGCGTAAAAAATCTAAGAACATACTCAGCATCTAACATTTCTTTATATGCTTTACTAATATTGGAAGTTATTTTAAGTTGTTGCTTTAGGAATTTGTTTTCAGCTAATTCGTAGATCATATTGTTTAAGGTACCTCGAAAAATTACATTTCTTATTTCTTGGGCGAGTAATGGATCCCCGCCTGTATTTAATCTTGTAAATACTTCATACTTCAGATTTGTATCTGATTGTTTAAGTAGCGTTACAACTCTTAAATATGGTCGAATGGTCAATGCATTTTTTAAATCATTTGGTAACTCATTGAAAGTAAGCCCTTCAACTTCATGAAAATATTCCAAATTCTGCAACTTCATTTTGTGTAAAATAAACCTATTGATAGCAGTTACTCTTTGTTTGCCATCAATTGCAGAATACTTTCCATATTCATCCTCGGCGAGATAGATCGGAGGTACAGGGATATTTAGTAAAAATGATTCGATTAAAGCTGATTGCTTTTCGACTGACCAACGATCTCGTCTTTGATAAAGAGGAGAAACATCAATGGCTCCAGTTTCAACCATTCTTGCGATAGCGTCTAAAGACAGGTCTGATGATTGTAGAACGAGTCTGTTTTGAGCACTATTAAATCTTTCGATAATAGAATTATTTGTTGCCATTATAAATTTTTTAATTGATCTACTAATTTAAAGAGAATAACCAAGATCTTCAACATTATGAAATTATAATGATAATTCAATTGATAGGTTAGAGTTGTATGGAACAAAATGTGTCATTTTATGATAAAATTGTCAAGGTTACAAAGTCCCGATAA
>PLMC01000029.1 GCA_003141495.1 Bacteroidales bacterium | reverse complement strand
AGATGAACTGAGGAAAAGACTAATTTCTTCAACAGATCGAGATTTAAGATATTATATATTGAAATCAATTGAATCAAAAAAAACAATAAATCCTTTACCACTGAACAACTGGAAGATTATTCCTGAAAAATGGGTAAAAATGGCTAGATCTTCTGAATATGCCATGTTATTCGGAATTAATAAATAGATTTTAAATATAAGAATATTGGAAAAGGAGGCAGATATATTAAAAGATGGAGCAAGTCTTCCAGTAGTGGAAGAGTTTTTTTCTTTGCAGGGTGAAGGATTTCAGACAGGGAAGGCAGCATACTTTATCAGGCTGGGAGGATGTGACATAGGATGCAGCTGGTGCGATTCCCGTTTTTCCTGGAATCCGGATTTATATCCAATGGTTGAAACTCAATCTATTATCGACCGGGTTATTGAATCAGGAGCTGATTCAGTCGTTATTACTGGTGGAGAACCGCTAATGTGGACCCTTGATCTCTTATGCCATGAATTAAGAAATAAAAATATTTGTACTTTTATAGAAACCTCAGGAGCATATCCCTTAAGCGGATCCTGGGACTGGATATGCCTTTCACCAAAAAAAAATATGCCACCAACCTATGAAATCTGTCAAATTGCTAATGAGCTGAAGGTGATTATCCAGGATAGAAGTGATTTTGATTGGGCGGAAAAATATCATGGAATGGTCAGCAGTGAATGCAGATTATATCTTCAGCCTGAATGGAGCAGATTTGATGCTATTATTCCTGAAATAGTTGACTATATAAAGAAAAACCCGATTTGGAGAATCTCATTGCAGGTTCATAAATATATGCATATCCCCTGATTAATATGAAGTACCTCTTACCAATATTCGTATTAATAGTCTATTTTGAATCATCCCTGGTAGGTCTTTCCCAGGCTTTGCATACTTCATCAAATAAAGCTCTCAAGATATACAAAGAAGGAGTTTCTGCATATGATTATCTCGATTATTATAAAGCTGAAAACGATTTTAAAGAAGCACTTTTCATTGACAAAAATTTTTATGAAGCTCATATGATGCTCGGAGATTTGTTGGCAAAAGAAAGCAAGTACAAAGAAGCTTCAGAAAATTATGAGGCAGCTATAAAAATTGATTCCCTGTTTTTCAAGCCTGTTTTTTTTAATCTGGCAAACTCTGAGATGATGTCAGGAAATTATTCAAATGCATTGATTCATTTCAATGTTTATCAGGCACAGGAGGGGATGGCAGCAAAAAATAAAATTGCTTCAGCAAAGAGTATTAAAAGCTGTGAATTTGCAGTTAATGCAATGAAGAATCCGGTTCCATTTAATCCGTTAAGTGTTGGTTCAGGAATAAATACCAGTGATGATGAATATTGGCCATCTATAACTGCAGATGGTCAGACACTTATGTTTACACGACAGCCAAATATTTCTAACAATCCTGATTTCAAGGGAGTTGTCCAGGAGGATTTTTATATTAGTTATTTAATCAATAATGTTTGGCAGAAAGCTTTTAATGCAGGTGCTCCGCTGAATACAATTCAAAATGAAGGAGCTCAAACTCTTTCGTCTGATGGCAGCTATATGTATTTTACTGCATGTAACCGGCCCGATGGCTTAGGAAATTGTGATCTGTATTTTTCAGCTTTTAATAATGGTAAGTGGTCGGAACCATATAATCTTGGAGCACCGGTTAATACAAACCATTGGGAATCAACACCATCAATCAGTGCAGATGGTAAAACGCTATTCTTTTCAAGTAGCAGACCCGGAGGGTATGGAGGCAAGGATATCTGGTTAACAAGGTTAAATGATAAAAACAAATGGACAGAACCTGTAAACCTCGGAAGTGTCATTAATACCGAGGGTGATGAAATGTCACCCTTCATACATTTCGATGGAAAAACGCTTTATTTTGCTTCTGATGGCAGAGCAGGGATGGGCGGATTTGATCTTTTTGTTTCGAGAATGAAGGATGATAGTACCTGGACAGAACCTCAGAATCTTGGATATCCAATAAATACTTTCAATGATGAAATGGGGCTTATAATCGAATCAGGCGGACAAAAAGCGTATTATTCATCTGTACGTGATAAGTCAAGAGGTAAGGATATTTTCTCTTTTAACCTTTATGAGGCAGTCAGACCTAATCCGGTATCTTATATAAAAGGTAAAGTGTACGACAAAATGACTGGCAGGTTATTAAAAGCAGAATATGAGCTAATAAATCTTTCAACAGGGAAAATAATTATCAAAAATGTTACCGATGAAACGGGTAATTTTCTGGTTTGTCTTCCCTCCGGATACAATTATGGGATAAATGTCAGTAAACCCGGGTACCTCTTTTATTCCGAAAATTTCATGCTCGAAGGGATTCATACTGCTTCTAAGCCTTATATAAAAAAAATAGTCCTCAATCCGGCAATTGTAGGAGAGAAGATGCAACTTTCAAATGTATTCTATGAAATCGACTCATGGCAATTAAAAAAGGAATCCATTACAGAATTAGATAACCTGGTAAGCCTATTATCAGAAAACTCGAATCTGGTTATGGAAATCGGAGGTTATACTGATTCCACCGGATCAGAGCAATATAATATGGCATTATCTGAAAAAAGAGCTTTATCGGTTGTTAACTACCTTATCAAGAGGGGTATATCTTCTGACAGGCTTAAATATAAAGGATACGGAAACACTTCACCTCTTGGTGATAATGTAACTTCTGAGGGTAGAAAATTAAATAGAAGAACTGAGGCTAAGATCGTTGAACTGAAAAAATAAAACAATGGCTGTCTATTGGTGAAACAGCCATTTGTTTTCCTGGTGATTGAACTCAGGCATTGAAAATAATAACACAAGCTTTTATCAGATTGCGATCATGGTATTTACGTATTTATTTATCTTAAGTTCGGAATTAACTACCAGTTTAACAGGAATAGAAAAATAAATTCCTGTGCCGGTAAGACCGTTGCATTCTATGTAGATAGTTCCACCCAGCATCTGGATTAGCTTCTTGGCCAGGGTAATATTGATAGCTGTAAAAGTATCATTGTGAAGTATCAAAGATTCATTCAAATCTTCGGATTGAAGAAATTCTTTGCATTTGAAATAACCCTGACCTGAATCGAGAACATAGAAGTTTACTGTATCGTCTCGGAGAAAATACCCGATTTTTACATAACCTGAATTGGTGTTTTTTATTGAATTCTGGAACAGACTTCGAATTACCCTGTAAATCTTGTTCTTATCAATAATTACTTCAGTAGAATTTGAAAATTGTATTTCAGTTACCAGTTCAAGATCTTTGTGACCCTCCTTGTGTAGTTCTTCCCTGAATTCTGAAAGAAGGTCATCAAGAAAACTATCGAGTTTGTATATTTTTGAATCAGCTTTTGAATTACCTGTATCAATTATAGCCGAATCGAGAAAACTATCAAACAGATCTATTAATTGTTCACATGCATTTAATATCTGGCTACTGAATTCTTCACGCTCGGAATCGTTACAGCAACTATCTTTCATCAGAAATGAAAATGCGACAATTGCATTCATGTAAGTTCTCATCTCGTGAGACATCCCTGTTAAAACTGTTGGACAATTTATCATTTGATTATTCGATGAATTCATATAATTCTCCTTTACCCTTATCTTCAGTTGTGTGTTAATATCACCCTGTGAATGCATATTTAATGAGGGTTCCCATTCAATTACTTCAATCCCCTGATTATCTTTTTTGCATCACTTTTATAAATTCCATCCCCTTTCACAATTATTTTAAAAAGTTGTTTTGCCTTTTCCGTCTCATAGGTATTGAGATAACATAAAGCAAGATACCACTGCGCTTGATCGATATAAAGGTTGTCCTTATCGTCAATCACCTTAACAAATGATTGCTTTGCCTCCGGATATTTCTTCTCTTCAAAATTTGCGACACCTTTTAATAAGACAGTCTGCATATCATTAGGTTTGTTTTCAAGCACTTTATTGAAAAGAACAGCGGCTTTCTCATAATCATGGGTATTATAAAACTCAAGAGCCAGATTGAAATCAGCATTTGTTCCTGACTCAGCCGACCTCTGACTTGTCGGAGGTTCATATATCTTATAATAGTGTTTCATTATTTTCTCACTATTAAGATTCTTGCCTGAAAACATAGCAATACTTCCAATCAGAATAAGGCCTGCAAAAACCGCTGCATATCTGATGAAAACTGTTTTCTTTGAATCTTTTACAGGGTTTTTTACCTCCTTTCTCCGGTTTTCAATCTCGGAGAGCTTGTTTCTTAACGACATTACATTCTGATTCTTAAGAATTTCATCAGTACGTTTTCTTAGATTGACCTCGTTTCTTAGTTTTTCATTACCTTCAAGTTCTTTGAGGAACCATTGTTTTTCTGACTCGCTCATCTCTCCGGCATTATACCTTTCGATGAAATATGAAAAATCAATTGTTTTCATGTGTTTTTAAAGATTTAAAATATTATTTCATTTTATCTATTTATCTATTTATCTATAATTTCTTGCCGGTAATAATGAGTTAAATAAACAACTCAAAATCACAGTATACTTACATAACTTAATGCTTCAGTGGAGCAGATCGCTTATTATATATATTTACAAGCTTAAACTTTGAATAAATCAATTATGTTATTAAAAACCGATTTATTTGTTTCCTGAAACAGACAATATTAAGGTTGTCAAATTATGATCGGAGGCATGGTTGATTTAATTATAACGTCACCATCTCCGCCACGAATACAAATCATCTCTTCATTTGAAAGTGCAAACTCAGTGAACATGTCTTTTGTCAACTTGGAATTCAGGGTTTTCATGGTTTTCATATTTTTTAATATTTATCAGGGTAATTTTTAAATAAGTTTCTATACTGCTACATGTCGGTGTATACGTTTTTGTGACACNNTAAGTTCTGGATTTGATTTGGTTTTATTATCTTTGTCCAGGAAAATATTAGGGATCCATCTAAATTAGACAGTCTAAACATGAATTTCAAAAGACAAATTTTCAGATTTGTTATTATATGTATGTTTATATCTGGCGTAGGTATTAATTCATCTTTAATCGGGGGTTCCGGAGTAACCGTTACTATTTATGGAAAGAATAATTCTAATATTGAAACAATCCCTGATGTAATCAAGAAGACATCAAGGGAAGTCACTCACCTAAATGAATCACTTAAACTTTCTCTTAAAAGTGCAATATCAGGCGGTGATTCAAAGCAAAGCCGGGTTCTAATTGAAAAAATAAACCAAAAACTAAATGCTGATAACATTAGTGATTCAGTATTATCCGAGTCTTATTATCTCATTGGAATATATTACTTGTTTACGAAGAGTTTTAATGAATCAATACGTTACCTGGATCTATGTATCTCCTTTAAAGTGAACGAAAATGAATATGATGAACGTTATGCCAGAGCACTATATAATATAGGTTTAGCATATTTAAACCTGGGAGAATTAAAAAGACATGAGGAATATTCATCAAAATCTCTTGAAATTGAGAAAAAATTAAACGGGGAGTCAAGTCCGCTTCTGGCCAGTATATACCTTAGCCTTGGAGGAGCTTATTCAGAACTTCAGGAAAATAAAAAAGCATTAAATTATTTTAATAATGCTTTAACCATAGCAAATAGCAAACCCGATAGCATTCCGCCTTTGACAAAAGCTGATCTTTTTGCCAGTTTAGGTGAATGTTATATAAGACTTGCAGATTTCTCAAAAGCGAAAATTTATCTTGATAAGGCAGAATCACTTCATAAACAATTTAATTTTAAAATAAGTGAAAACTATATTAACCTGATGAATAGTCTGGCAATAACCTATGGTTCATTGAATCTTACATCTGAAGCAGGTGAATATTATAAAAAGGTGATTCCAATTGCCATCGCCAATAATTCACCGATGGCATATAATATAATAAATAGTTATTCAGTATTTCTGGGCAATAATGGTGAAAAACAGAAAGGAGAGGAATTACTTAAAGATGCTCTTGAAAGGGCAAAAGCCAGAATTAAACTATTTCCCAGGACATATATTGAGGTACTTACCAATTACGCCTCATATTTACGGGTATTCAGGATTGACAATAAGAAATCACTGGAATGTTACCTGATATGCCTTGAATATCTTCGAATTAATGACCAGGACCTTTCTTTAAGAACTTCTGTTTCTGTTGGCTATTCTCTTTCGCTCGATGAAGCCGGTGAACTGGAAAAAGCGCTTGAAGTGATACAGTCACTTCTTATTCCTGAACAGGCACACGGAAAGGAAAGGGATAAATATGCGAATCCTGACCTCGAAAAGATAAAATCTGACGGAATATCTTTAAAGATTCTAAATACAAAGTATAAGATACTATGGGATATCTATAAAAAATCAGATGACCATAGAATCCTTGAGTTCGCCTCAAATACTTCAGAATTAATAGTTGCACTTCTAGAGAAAGTAAGGATAAATATAAGTGAAGACGACAGCAGACTAATCCTTGGTGACCGTTACAGAGATTCCTACCTCAATGCAATACGTGATTTCAATCTTCTTTACACTAAAACAAATGATTCACATTATCTGGAAAAGGTATTTGAATATTCGGAAAAAAGTAAAGTTGAAGGATTACTTACCTCCACCAGGGAATTAAATGCAACTCAGCTTAATATTCCATCAGGAATCGGAGACTATGAAAAGAAACTTCAGGTGGATATAAACCTGTATAATGCACGGCTGTCTGACGAGATGGCAAGCGAGAGACCTGATTCTGCATTGATCAATAAATGGAAGGAAAATCTTCTGGAAGCAACAAGGTCAAGGGATTCATTGATTTTGATCTTTGAACAAAAATATCCTGTTTATTATGCAATCAAATACAATACTCACGTTGCTGAACTCAAAGATATTCCTAAGATAATAGGTAACGATGGAAATTATATAAATTATATTTTATCAGACTCTATACTTTATACTTTTATTGCTAATAAGAGGTATCAGAAACTACTTGTAATTCCAGTTGATTCATCATTTTTCAGTGATGTACGAAAATTCAGGAGCCTGCTATCAATGCCCTTTCCTTCTGATAATGCCACCCTGAAATTTAACGAGTTTCAGGCTGTCGGATACAGGTTGTACAAGATCCTGATCGATCCTGTTAGATCATTTATTATTTCTAATAAGATATTTATATCTCCTGACAATATTCTTTCATATCTTCCATTTGAAACTATTCCGACATCTTCTGATTCGCAGAATACTATTATGTACCGCAATCTCAGTTATCTTATGAATAATTATGATATTTCATATACATATTCTGCAACCTTTATGAAAGAATCCGGGAAAAAAGAATATAGCAAGACTAATAAATTAGTTGCTTTTGCACCTGATTATCCGGTACCAATTGATATCCAGTCAGCTTTAATGTCGAGACAGGCTGGAATCGGTGTGCTGAATGATCTTCCTTTTGCCCGTCAGGAGGCAAAGTACGTATCTGATATTACCGGTGGAACACTTTTTGAAAATAGCGCTGCGAAAGAATCGGTCTATAAAAATGAATGTGGGAAATACGATATTATTCACCTGGCAATGCATACTCTTCTAAATGATAAAGACCCAATGCGTTCAACATTGATCTTCAGCCAAGGGAGTGATTCTCTGGACGACGGTTATCTTAAAACTTATGAAATTTATGGCATTCCACTTAAAGCAAAAATGGTAGTCCTTAGTTCATGCAATACTGGAAACGGGATGTTATATTCAGGCGAAGGTATTTTAAGTCTTGCTCGAGGATTTATCTATTCCGGAAGTCAGTCGGTCGTAATGTCGATGTGGGAGATCGAAGATAAATCAGGAACAGAGATTGTTAAGATGTTCTATAAGAATCTTAAGAAAGGATATCCTAAAAGTGTTGCATTAAAAAAAGCGAGGATTGCTTTTTTAGAAAGTGCAGATCAGTTAAGGTCACATCCATATTTTTGGTCTGCTCTTGTGGTTTACGGAAATAATGACCCTTTATACCATTCAAACAAGCTGAAAATAACTATTGTAGTAATTATTGTGGTCTTACTATTTTATCTGGGATTTTATTTCTGGAAACGTAAATACTCCTGATACTCAGGATCTTCTTTGACAAGCTCAAGAAGAGCTTCCTTACACAGGTATTTTTTTCTTCTGGCGTAGACCTCATTCTTGAGATTCAGTTTCACGGCAATCTCTTCATACGAATTACCATCGGAGAATAAACTAAGAACCATTTGCTGGTCGGGTTTTAACCGTTGAAATACTCTGCTGATAATCCTTTCCAGAGTCGGATCAGACTGATCCTCAGTTTCCTCTTCATCAGGCAGGTCAAACTCCAATTCTATTGTTTTTTGCTTTTTCCTGAGTTGTGAATTCCAGACATTACGGGCGATTCCAAAAAAATAACCTTTAAGGTCCGATGTAAGACGAAGTTTGTCTTCTGTAATCTGATTATAAAGCACTATTATGGCATCCTGAAAAACATCAGAAACATCATCATCGGATCCGCTATTATTTAAAACATGATTCCTGACTAATTGAAAATAATTATCATAAAGCCAATTCAGAACTTTGTCATCCTGATTGCGAACACCAGCTATTATGTTAATATCAGATATTTTGTTAAACAAGCCCTTTTGCTTAGAAAAATCAATTGGCAAATATACTATTTCCAAATTCCAAAACTCTTTTTATAAAGGATGGGGACCTTATTTTACCTGAAACAAGGGATTATCCTAATCAAAATATAGATATCTTTACTTTGGATAAAAATTAATTTCCGGAAAAATCAATGTCTTTTCCTTTTGTAAAACAACCTGATGCAATGGATTGCGGACCTGCTTGCCTGAAAATGGTCGCAGGATTTTACAAAATGAATTTTTCCCTCGAATCTCTCAGGAAAAAGTGTTATATAACAAGGGAAGGCGTCTCATTTTTAGGACTTTCTGAGGCCGCTGATTCTTTGGGTTTTAGAACCATAGGTGTAAAAATATCTTTTGAAATCATGACAGAGAATGTTCCTCTGCCCTGCATTATTCACTGGCGCCAAAAACATTTCATTGTCATCTATAAAATAAAGAATGATAAAATTTGGGCAGCAGATCCTGCAGTAGGTCTGATTAAATTCAGCCGTGAGGAATTTGTCCAGAATTGGGCATCAACTGTAGTCGATGATAAACCTGCGGGTCTTGTACTAATTATTGAACCGACGCCATCGCTATATAAGAATGAGAACGATAAGGAAAAGGCAAGCGGTTTCAAATTCCTGTTTAAATATTTTCGTCTCTATAGAAAATATTTTTATCAGCTTATTTTAGGTTTGGTCCTTGGAAGTTGTATTCAGCTGATAATACCTTTCCTTACCCAGTCAATTATTGATATTGGTATAAATAATAACGACATAGGATTTATCTACCTTATACTTTTTGCCCAGCTGGCATTGGTGTTTGGAAGAATGTCTGTCGAGTTTATCAGAGGATGGTTATTACTGCACATCGGTGCGAGGGTGAATGTGGCTGTTATATCGGGATTTCTTCAAAAGCTTATGTCATTGCCGGTCGCGTTTTTTGATACAAAACTCACCGGGGATATTCTTCAACGTATTGAAGACAATAACAGGATTGAAGAGTTTCTTACATCGGCTAGCCTGAATATACTGTTCTCATTTTTCAACCTGGTTGTTTTTGGTATCGTACTTGCCGTTTATAGTATTAAGATCCTTGCCCTATTTCTTACCGGTTCAGTATTATATATCGTATGGGTATCCATATTTATGAAATCAAGAGCCAGGCTTGATCATCAGCGATTTAAGCAGATGTCAATTTCAGGAAATAAACTCATAAACATTGTCAATGGCATGCAGGAAATCAAACTCACCCAGAGTGAATTAACCATGCGGTGGGATTGGGAAAAGCTTCAGGCTACATTATTTGGACTAAAGGTAAAAGGATTGAGCATAATTCAATATCAGTCTGCCGGAGCAACGTTAATAAATGAAGTGACCAACGTACTTATTACAATTGTTGCTGCAACAGCAGTTCTTCAGGGTAATATGACACTTGGTATGATGCTTGCGGTTCAGTTTATTATTGGTCAGCTGAATGTACCTGTCAGTCAGATTATTGGATTTTTTAGAATGTCGCAGGATGCAAAAATGAGCCTTGATCGTCTTGCTGAAGTTCATAACCTCGAAGAGGAAGAACCTGATCCGGAGGTGAAAGTGCGAAAACTTCCCGACAAAAAAGATATCTATTTTAACGGTCTTTCCTATCAATATGAAGGTCCACGTTCGCCATTTGCGTTAAAAGATGTTAACCTGTTAATTGAAGAAAATAAAATAACTGCAATCGTCGGAACCAGTGGAAGCGGGAAAACAACGCTATTAAAAATGCTTCTGGGATTCTATCATCCTATTGCTGGTGAGATACTTATTGGTGACTTGCGTTTATCTAACCTCAGCCTTCGGGTCTGGAGGGAGAAGGTCGGAGCTGTTATGCAGGATGGCTTTTTATTTCCCAATACTATTGCTTCCAATATTTCTCCAGGATCGGAAGAAATAGATGAGGAAAGATTAATTAAGGCTGTTGATATAGCTAACATCAGAGGATTTATAGAGTCTCTTCCACTTGGATACAATACCAAAATAGGAGCAAATGGCCATGGATTAAGTGAAGGTCAGAAACANNACAAATTCTCTCGACGCAAATAATGAAAAAGTTATTGTAGAAAACCTTACTGAATTTTTTGAAGGTAAGACGGTAATAATTGTTGCACACAGGCTTAGCACTGTAAGAAACGCTGATAAGATTGTTGTTCTTGATAGTGGCCGAATAATAGAAACAGGTACTCATGAATCGCTTATAGGAAAAAAAGGTGCATACTTTAATCTTGTCAAGAATCAACTTGAGCTTGGTAGCTAAATGATTTAGATGAAAAACAAAAGACCCGAAATATTATATTCCGATCCTGTCAGAGAGATTATGGGAAAACCACCGAGGAGAATTCTCAGGTGGGGCACAACGATCATGTTTTTGGTTTTTGTTCTTTTTATTTTCTTTGCATGGATAATCAGGTATCCTGATACAATCCCGGCTCCGGTTGAAATTACCACGACAAACCCTCCTGTGACTCTTGTTACGAAGATAACAGGGCATATAAACTCATTATTTGTAAAGGAAAGAGAAAAAGTCAATGCCGGACAGTTAGTTGCTTTAATGGAGACGACAGCCTCGATGAAGGAGATTGAATTGCTGAAACAAACAATAGACACTATAAAGACACCTGAAACACTCTCCTCCAGATTGTTGCCTGCATTTTCGGAACTGGGTGAGCTTCAGGGTTTCTATGGCACATTTCTAAAAAATCTATCTGATTTAAATAACTACATGATTAATGATTTTTATGGTAGTAAAATAGCTTCATTGACAGATGAGATAAATGGAATTCAGGAATTTATAAGCAGATTAAGCATAAAGGAAAAACTGTATTCTGAAAATCAGAGACTTGAAGCGAAAAAGTATAGCCGAGATTCTTCACTTTATGTAAGTAAAGTGATAGCAGAAAGTGGACTCGAGAACTCACACCAATCGTTGTTAAGAGTCAGTATGGAACTACAGCAGGCTCGACTTGACCATTCATCAAAGACGATTGAACTTTCAGAAAAGCGTCAACAGCTTCAGGATTACCGTATTACGAGGATAGACGAGAAAGAGAAACTTGTCTCAGTTCTGCGTGAATCCTTTTTAAACCTTAAGGCACAAATTAATCTGTGGGAAAATACCTATCTGCTTATTTCCCCGATTGAAGGGATTGTTTCATTTACTAAGTTCTGGAGTGCAAACCAGTCAGTTGTCAAAGATGAACCCGTGGTTAGTATTGTACCTATCGATGCGGGCAAATTTCTTGGCAGAATAAATCTGAAGATGGAACGATCAGGCAAAGTAAAAACCGGGATGGTAGTCAATATTAAACTGAGCGGTTATCCCTATATGGAATATGGAATGGTACGAGGTATAGTAAAATCCAAATCACTTGTGCCTGCCGAAGATGCCTATGTTATTGAAATTGAACTACCTGATGGTCTGACGACATTATATGGGAAAACGCTTGATTTCACTCAGAATATGCAGGGTACAGCAGAAATAATTACTGAAAATATCAGACTTATACAGAAGATTGTCAATCCGTTCCGCTATATGGTGTCAAGGAACAAAAAATAGCCATTCTTTATTTTTTAGAATAAGGTTCATAATCTTCATCTTTCGATGTCGCTGGAAAAGATGTGCCTGAATCTGATTTTGTTTGCGTTCCGGATTTATCTTTATCTTTCTTAAAATATTTCTGATATAACCTTAAAGCTAAAAATGCCATTACAGCTGAAAAGATTAGAATTTGAGAATTATGCATACAGATCTGGTATTAAATTTCAATTTATTGGGACTTTCATGTTAATTTAATTTGTCATTCAAATATATTATTTATCTTCCTAAATTCTGTTAACGGCTAATAGAAATTCAGGAATTGACATTTTAAATATTCTGCTGCTGACATAGCAAAGCTGGCTTAATATCTGATTCTCACATTTATTTATGTTAAAACTTTGAGTTTTATTAAATATTTCAATATTTTCGTACTCTGAAAATCCCATGGATTGCCATGGTGTAAATAACCGATAAAGAGCTGAACTATAAAAGGATTGATTATGACCAAGAAAAATCCGGATGACTCTGTTCGTTTAGAACAATCCGTGGCGGATGAAAACGCCCTCGGAACTGAGGATGCCACACAATCGGAAAACGCGCAAAAAATTATTCCATTGGACGATGCTGAAGAAGTTGATGAAGAACCAAATGAAATAATTGAAAATGAAGAATTTAAACCGGAAGAAAAACCCGAACCACCGGTTGAGAAAGAGGAATCCCTGCCCGAGGAACCTCAAACATTTGACGATATAGAACTTCCTCAGGTTGATTATTCAGGATTCTCCAAACATGAAATTGTCGAAACATTGGGTCTCCTAATTGAAAACCGGCCAACACTGGAGATCAGAGAGGACGTGGAGCGATTAAAAATACTCTTTTATAAAAAGCTAAAGAGTGAAGCAGAGGAAAGAAAAAGTAAATTTCTGGAAGGCGGCGGTAAGATCGAAGACTACAGACAGTGGGTTGATCCGGATGATGCCCGTGTAAAACATCTGCTCGAAAAATATAAAGAGAAAAAAACTGATTATAATAAAGTTCAGGAAGCTGAAAAATATGATAATCTTAAGAAAAAGTACGATATAATTGATAAGATTAAGGATCTTGTAAATAGGGAAGAGTCTATAAATAAGACCTTCCATGATTTCAGATCCCTTCAGAATGAATGGCATTCCATAGGTGTTGTTCCTCAGACTTCGCTTAAGGACCTTTGGGAGAATTATCATCATTATGTTGAAATCTTCTATGATTATATAAAAATCAATAAAGAACTCAGAGACCTTGATCTAAAAAGAAATCTGGAGGCAAAAGTATTACTATGCGAAAAAGCAGAAGAGCTTCTTCTGGAGCCAAATCCTGTAAACGCTTTCAGGTTTTTACAGGACTTTCATAACCAATGGCGCGAAGTAGGGCCCGTTCCGCAGGAATCGAAAAACGAGATTTGGGAAAGATTTAAAGAGGCGACTTCTCAAATCAACAAAAGACATCATGAGTACTTCGAGAAGCAAAAAGATGATCAAAAGAAAAACCTTGATGCCAAAATAGCTCTCTGTGAAGAAGTGGATGCAATCAACCTGCTTGAAATTAAAAACTTCAAGGAATTTGATGAACAGGCCGATAAAGTTGTAGCCTTACAGAAAATATGGCGTACCATAGGATTTGCACCTAAAAAGCAAAATAATAAAGTTTATCAGAGATTCAGAGACTCGTGTGATACCTTCTTTGAGAAGAAAAGAGGATTTTACGCCGACAATAAAGAGATTCAACTGAACAATCTGCAGCTGAAAACAGAATTATGTATCCAGGCTGAAACTCTTCAGGAAAGTTCCGATTGGAAAGCAACTTCAGATGCTCTTATAAGACTTCAGAAAGAGTGGAAAGAAATAGGTCCTGTCCCGCGAAAACAATCTGAACGATGCTGGAAAAGATTCCGTAAAGCCTGTGACCATTTTTTCAACAGGAAGACTGAATTCTTTGCAGCTCTCGATACTTCATATGAAGATAACCTGAAAGCAAAACTTGCAATTATTGATGGGCTGGAAAAATTTGAACCTGGAGCAGATGTTCAGGTTGCATTTGAACGTTTGAAAGAGTTACAGAGGAAATGGACCGATATTGGTTTTGTCCCTTTCAGCCTCAAGGATGAAATTACTAATAAGTATCGTGTTGCTATCAATAAAGAGTTCGATAAGCTGAAGATCGGCGATGAGGATAAAAGCATCCTTAAATATAAAAACAAACTTGATAGCCTTAAGACAAACCCCAAAGCTTCTAGAAAAGTACGGAATGAGAGAGATAAATTCTTTACAAAGATTAAACAGCTTGAAGGTGATATCGTCTTATGGGAAAATAATATTGGTTTTTTTGCAAAATCTACTAATGCTGATACTATGATAAAAGAGGTAGAGGAGAAAATAGAGAATGCCAAGAAACTTATTAAAACACTTGAAGAAAAAGTCAAGATGATTGATCAGTCAGGTCTTGATGATTAGTGAAAATGGGATCTAATATCTAATAAATAAAATTTCATTGCTTTGACAGACGTTAAGTACGTATTTGTGACGGGGGGAGTGACTTCCTCTCTTGGGAAAGGCATTATTTCCGCATCTCTTGCAAAATTATTACAGGCAAGAGGTTATTCTGTTACCATTCAGAAACTCGATCCATATATAAATGTTGATCCCGGAACACTTAATCCTTATGAACACGGAGAATGTTATGTGACACTTGACGGAGCTGAGACAGACCTTGACCTAGGACATTATGAAAGGTTTTTAAATGTTCCTACAAGTCAGGCCAACAATGTTACAACAGGGAGGATTTATCAGTCCGTTATTAATAAAGAACGTAAAGGAGATTACCTTGGAAAGACTGTACAGATTATTCCACACATAACTGATGAAATAAAGAGAATGATCAAACTTGTCAGTTCAGGAAATAAATATGATATAGTAATTACTGAAATAGGAGGAACAGTAGGTGACATTGAATCGCTTCCATATATAGAGTCTGTCCGTCAGTTGAAGTGGGAACTTGGTCCACAAAACTGTATCGTCATTCACCTGACTCTTGTCCCATATCTCTCCTCCACAGGAGAATCCAAGACCAAACCAACTCAACATTCTGTTAAAGAGCTCCTGGAGACTGGAATTCAACCCGATGTATTAGTACTGAGGACTGAAAGACATCTCAATGAAGATATCAAGAGGAAAGTAGCTCTCTTTTGCAATGTTGAAGAGATTGCTGTTATTGAATCAGTTGATGTTTCAACAATTTACGAAGTTCCAATAAAAATGCTTGAACAAGGTCTTGACCGGACAGTTTTGAGGAAAATGGCGCTTCCTGTAGAAACAGAACCACCGCTTACCGAATGGAGAGAATTTCTTACCAAACTGAAAAATCCAAAACATTCAATAAAAGTTGGATTAGTCGGTAAGTATGTTGAACTTCCAGATGCCTACAAATCAATTGCCGAATCATTTGTCCATAGCGGTGCGATGAATGAATGTGAAATTGATGTTGAATATATTCATTCAGAAGATATCACTGAAAAAAATGTTACAGACAGACTAAGCGGCTTTAACGGGATACTTGTTGCCCCCGGTTTTGGATCCAGGGGTATTGAGGGAAAGATCCTAACTGCCCGGTATGCCAGGGAGAATAATATTCCGTTTTTTGGCATCTGTCTTGGTATGCAATGTGCTGTCATTGAGTTTGCCAGGAATGTACTCAACCTGGAAGGTGCTCATTCAACAGAAATAAATCGTAAAACGAAATACCCGGTAATTGATCTCATGGAGGAACAAAAAAGTATTATTGACAAGGGAGGAACTATGAGACTCGGAGGATATAAATGTGTTATTGATAAAGATTCCAAGACATTCGAATCATATCAGAAAACTGAAATTGTTGAAAGGCACAGACACCGTTATGAATTCAATAATAAGTATTATGACGATTTCAAAAAGCATGGCATGGTTCCTGTCGGAGTTAATCCGGAATCAGGCCTTGTAGAAATCATTGAAATACCTGATCATAAGTGGTTTATCGGAGTTCAGTTTCATCCTGAATACAGCAGTACTGTTATAAATCCGCATCCGTTATTTGTTAGTTTCGTTAAAGCCTGTATAGGCTAGAAACACAATACAATACAATACAATACATTCCATTTCAACAATAATTATTAATAATAAATCTTGAATTCTTAAACCAGTAATTTTAATTCACATTAAAGAATGGATAGAAATACAGTAACAGGCCTTATTCTGATCTTTCTGATTTTTATAGGGTTCAGTTTATATAATACCAACAAAGTGAATAAAGCCTTTGAGAAGGCTCTCGCAGTGGCTGATGCTGATTATGCTAAAGGAAACCTCGAGGCCGCGCGCACTGAATATGTTGATGCTCTCAGATTTAAACAAAATCAGCCTGATGCTTTGGCAAAAATTAATGAGATAAATCTTAAACTTGGAAATACACCGGAGAAACAGAAATCAGATTCACTCGGGGTGCAGCAGCCAAATACGGCTGTTTCCGAAACCAAACCAGCATCTTTAAAAACCGATATCAATCAATATGGAGTGTTTGCACAGACTGCTATCGGGGAGAATGATTTCATTACACTTGAAAATAATAAAATTGAACTTAAAATCTCACTTAAGGGCGGTAGAGTATATTCTGTCAGGTTAAAAGACTATAAAACTTTCGACGCAAGGCCACTAATATTGTTTTCAGGCGATTCGACAGTTTTCGGCTTCAACTTCTTTACAAATGACAATAAAGCTGTTCAGACAAATAACCTGTTCTTCAAACCAGTATCCGATACAAAATCATATAAAGTAGGTTCACAGCCCGAGAGTGTTGTTCTGCGATTATTTGCCGGTGACGATAAATATATTGAATACAAATATACTCTTGCACCTGATAAATATGCAGTTGATTTCAATGTGACATTTAAATCGATGGAAGGCATTATTGCTGCAAATCAAAATAGTCTGACTCTTGACTGGAAAATGTTTATTCCTCAACAGGAAAAAGGCCGGCAAAATGAAGAGAATTATTCAACTATAAAATATAAATATTTTCAGGATGAGGTAGTCGATCTGAAGTTACGCCAGTCAAAGGAGATTGAAAAAAGTGATATTACGACCAAATTAAGCTGGATTGCATTTCAAGATCAGTTTTTTTCGTCAATAATTATTACCAATGATTTCTTTCTGAATGCTTCAGTTAATTCAACGAGAACTTTAGCATCCAAAAAATACATGCGATATTATACATCTGAGGTAGGCATACCGTTCAGTTCAGGTTCTTCTAATTCCGTTAATATGAAATTGTATTACGGACCTAATTCAATTACAATTTTACGGAAAGAAGGTCTTCAACTTGAAAAGATTGTATTCCTGGGTAAGAATATTATTGGCTGGATAAGCAGGTTCGTAATTATTCCGATTTTTAACTGGCTAAATCATTTTATAAAGAATTTCGGTCTGATTATCCTTATTCTGACTATCATAATAAAAGTTGTTCTTTTCCCTCTTACGTTTAAATCGTACCAGTCTCAGGCAAAAATGCAGGTATTGAAGCCAATGGTCGAAGAGCTTGGAAAGAAATTTCCAAAGAAAGAAGATGCAATGAAGAAACAACAGGCCACGATGGATCTGTATAAGAGAGCAGGAGTGAATCCTATGGGTGGGTGTCTTCCGATGCTGCTTCAGATGCCAATTCTATTTGCAATGTTCAGGTTTTTCCCTGTTTCAATTGAATTGAGACAGGCGCATTTTCTCTGGGCCACTGACCTGTCAACATACGACTCAATACTGCATCTTCCTTTTATGATACCAATGTATGGGGATCATGTAAGTCTTTTTACTCTGCTTATGACGGCTTCAACATTGCTAACTATGAAAATGACGGGTTCTTCCCCAGGTTCAGATCAACCCGGGATGAAGATGATGATGTATATGATGCCTATAATGTTTATGCTTATTCTTAATAACTTCTCTGCAGGTCTTACATATTACTATTTCCTCGCTAATATGCTTACGTATGCGCAGAATATGATATCTAAAAGGTTCATTAATGCAGATGCTGTCTTGGCGACGCTGGAGGAAAACAAGAAAAAACCACTGAAAAAATCAAAATGGCAGCAAAGACTTGAGACAGCTGCTAAACAGAGAGGGATCAATCCTCCTAAAAAATAATAAACATTTATTTACTGAAGAGTAGAGACGTCCGAATTGGACGTCTCTATTTTTTTATTTTAAAAGTTAAAAATCTTTAAATTAATACTGTTATTCAAAAAAAGTACTAAATTTATTTCTTCCAATTAACGGGGTAATGGGAAAAAAATTTAAAAACAAAGATTTAGCCACTAGGCTTGGTGTATCTGGTACATTAGTATCACTTGTTCTTAACAATAAAGCCGATCAGCAAGGTATCAGGAAAGATACCCAGGAAAAAGTGCTCCAGCTTGCAAGGCAGATGGGGTACTTTGATTCACTTCATGAGAAGGATGAATCTTCCCCTGTTGAAGAAAGACCAGGGGTGCTCGGTATGATAGTGCCTTCAATAAATGATCCTTTCGTCGTACAGATAACCCCCTTCCTGCAAAAGGCTTTTTCAAGCATTGGGGTGGGATTCTCGATAGTAACGAAAGACCCTGATGATCAGAGATATGATCGTCTTATAGGAGCATTTAAGAAGTTTTACAGCGGGCTCATCCTTCTTGGAGATGCTGCCGACGAAGCTACTATCAGGGCGCTGCGAACAACAGATTACCCTTTCGTACTTCTTGAAAAACCTTCAAAGACTTTGCGCCTAAATACAGTTAGCACTGATACTGTTGCTGGTGCTCAACTTGTTGTGAATCACCTTGATAAACTTGGATATAAAAATATAATTATTGTTGCCGACTATAAATCATCTCGTTCAGATAGATCTGCAGTTCAGGATATTATCGAAACAATTAGTCAAAAGCCCGGTATTAACCTGCCTGTTATAGTTGAATTAGACAAAAGATCCGCAGCTGATGACATTGATTCAATTCAGTTCGAAAAGTATTTCCGGCCTCCTTACCGTGCAGATGTAATGGTAATAATGAATGCAAGACTTGTTTATCCGATAATGACCCTGCTCAGGAATAAGAAACTGAGAGTTCCACAGGATATTGCTGTTGTTTCAATGGAGGAGGGAACAGGATTCGACCTTATGTTTTCTCCCGTGACTTGTCTTCGCAAACCCTTTTCAGGCATTTCCACAAAAGTTGCAAATATGATCTGGTCTGAAGTGAAAAACTCTGGAAAAGGCAAGTTTAAAAGGC
>PLMC01000063.1 GCA_003141495.1 Bacteroidales bacterium | reverse complement strand
GCGCCGATTCAACTGTCCCCCGTTACGTTGCTGCAGCGCTGCTGGGTACCGGGGCAACCGGAATCATTCAGGGAGTTGAATTTGGAGAGAAAGAACGGATCAGATTTATCGGCAGGGAGAAGAAAATGACTTATCCTGCCGTGCCCAGGTTCGCACAGTTCATAAACCAGGTGAATGCAATTCTAACAGATTATCCTGCTTTTCGCCGCGGGGAAAACTGCCAGTTCGTTGATGATGGGCATCCTGCCATTATCGCAGCATTTCGTAAAGAAGCAGGGCCCGAAGAGTCCGGATTTCTCGTGGTATGCAATTTTGACATACATATTCCGCAGAATATCGAGGTCAATCTTTCACCTTTTCTGGGAACAAACGGGCCTTTCCCATGTACTGATTTGTTAAGTGGAGAATCACAAATCTTTAAAATTCCATACCTCCAGCTTCAGCTTCCGCCGTGCTCAGCAAAGGTGCTGAGAATTTCCAAGGGCTGACAATCAATGGTCGAAGGATAGAGGTATTTAAAATAAACAGACTGCTAAGACAAAAACCGGTGAAAAATATGAGAATAATATAAATTTATTCAAAAGTTTTGTAACACTTATCAGGTAATAGATTATGATTTTTACATTGGGAAATATTGTATGAAAAGAATTCAAGCTGGAATGTAAATCCGGAACAGCCCGTTTGCATAAAAAAGAAGGTATGGAAAAGCATTTGTNNTTCAAAAAAATGCCGGGAGATTATCCGGATCCAAAAAAAGTTGAATCTGAATTTGATAATAAGGATTAAAATAGAGTGAATTACTAGAACAACATAATTCATTGATTCCTGTTAAATATATCCATCTTAAATAAAACATTGTTTTCAAATTAAAAAGTATCTATTATGATAATTCAATTTAATACAGACAGTAATATTACAGGCGGCGAAAAACTAAGTGCACCATTAATCGCCTTAATATCAGAGGAATTAAGNNTGAAACCAATTGCTGTAACAAACAATGCAAACACACATGAGCAGGCAGTAGAAGGAGCCGTTGAGAAACTAAAGACTACTCTTGATACAATAATTGGACGCTTGAGGAATCATTGATAGCGAAGAAATAATATTTGAACTGAACCTCAACGGGACCTTTGGTAAACAGCTACTCTGAACAATTCATTCCTGGTAGAACGTTCGCATTTTCAATTTAAGCCATAAGAACACTAAAAAAAATATGCGCAAGATAAATTCACAAACTAAAGTGATCGCTACATTGGGTCCTGCATCTGACAGCAAAGATATTATCCAAAAAATGATAAATGAAGGAGTCGATGTATTCAGATTGAATTTTTCTCATTCAACAAAGGAAGAACATCTGAAACTGATAAATATTATTAAAGAATTAAACCTGGAATTGGGAACTAATGTTTCTATACTTGCTGACTTGCAGGGGCCAAAACTCAGAGTGGGCGAAATTGAAAACGACCTTCTCAACCTGGAAGAAGGTGATATCATTTCTTTTGTTACTGAAAAATGTTCAGGCACCAAAGATCATCTCTATATGAGCTATCAGGAATTTCCAAAAGATGTTAATCCGGGTGAAACGATCCTCATAGACGATGGGAAAATAAAGCTGGAAGTGACAGAAACAAATAATAATGATACTGTCAAAGCAAAGGTTATTTATGGCGGCCCGCTTACTTCAAACAAAGGTGTAAACCTGCCTGATACAGAAGTTTCTCTTCCGTGCCTTTCTGAAACAGACATTTCAAATGCTTTTTTTGCGCTGGATCATGATGTCGATTGGCTGGGCTTGTCTTTTGTGCGAAAAGCTTCTGATATACTCGAGTTAAAGAACCTTATAAAGAAAAAAAAAGGTCATGCCGGTGTAATAGCAAAAATTGAAAAGCCTCAAGCTCTTAAGGAAATAGATAAGATTATTGAATTAGCTGATGGAGTAATGGTGGCCCGTGGTGACCTTGGAGTAGAAATTCCATTTGACGAAGTCCCGTTGATACAAAAATTAATTGTCGGGAAGTGTAATTTGCGGTCAAAACCAGTGATCATTGGCACACAGATGATGGAAAGCATGATTACAAATTTCAGACCTACCAGGGCAGAAGCAAATGATGTGGCTAATGCTGTTCTGGACGGAGCAGATGCTCTGATGCTGAGCGGGGAAACTTCAGTTGGTAAATATCCTGTGGAAACAATAACCAGTATGCAAAGCATTATTGCTTATACGGAAAAACATGGGAATCTTTTTAATAAACAATATACACCAAAGGAAGAAACTTCCACATTTCTTGCTGACTCCATATGCTCAACTGCTACATTATTGTCACGGCAAGTTAAAGCAAAAGCTATAATCGTATTTACACATTCCGGTTACACTGCCATAAGAATATCGAGCCACAGACCCAAATCTAAGATCTATGCTTTTACCAGTAATAAAAAGCTTTTGAATAAGATATCTATGGTTTGGGGAATCCAACCTTTCTATTTAAGTACCTACGATGATTTAGACAAGGCAATTCAGGAATCAATAGAAATACTAAAAGCTAAAAAACTATTGAAAGAAGGAGACATGGTGATTCATATTGGCAGCACTCCCCTTAAACTTCACGGAAGTACGAACATGACAAAGGTTAGTTATGTTTAGGAGAATTACTTAAGTGACAGCTATTGAAAAATCGTGTGATATTTAACTTGATTAGTTTTCAAGAGCGTCTATTCATTATAATTATCAGGTGTGAATAATGTAATTTTTTCTGGTAGTTATATAACATTTATCCAGTAGAAGGTAGCGACATTTACCTTGAAAAAATATATACAAATTAAAATCATGTTAACAATT
>PLMC01000133.1 GCA_003141495.1 Bacteroidales bacterium | reverse complement strand
CTGGTTGAATTTAAAGGCACAGGCGATCTAATCGAAAAACTTGAAGTCCAATATCGCAGAGATGAGAGGATAATCAGGTTTTTAACTTTCAGGATGGAAAAATTTGCTGTCGAATATGCAGAGAAGAAGAGAAGACAAAAAGAATCAGGTAAATCTAAGGAGGAATAAAATATGGCACAGAACGAATCGGAAATCAGATATTTGACTCCACCAACCGTTGAGATCAAGAAAAAGAAATACTGCAGGTTTAAGAAAAACAGGATCCGTTATATAGATTATAAAGATCCGGAATTTCTTAAAAAGTTTCTGAATGACCAGGGAAAAATTCTTCCCCGTAGAATTACAGGTACTTCACTTAAATATCAGAGGAAAGTGGCAAAAGCTGTTAAAAGAGCAAGGCATATCGCTCTTCTTCCTTATGTAACTGACCTTTTAAAATAAGGAGAACTCAATATGGAAATTATATTAATACAGGATGTCAATAAGCTGGGACAGAAAGACGATTTGGTAAACGTTAAGGCAGGATATGGCAGAAATTTTCTGATCCCGAGAGGCTATGCGATAGCTGCAACCCCATCGGCAAAAAAGATGCATACTGAAAACCTCAGGCAACGGGCTCATAAAGAAGAGAAGATAAAGATTGTCGCACAGGAGATGGCAGGGAAAATGGCCGGATTAAAAATTATTGTCGGTGCAAAAACAAGTACTTCCGGCAAAATCTTCGGTTCGGTAAATACAATCCAGATTGCTGAATCCCTTAAAGAAAAGGGATTTGATATTGATCGTAAAAACATCACTCTTCCCGAAGATCAGATCAAGGAAGTTGGTAACTACAAAGCCATCGTAAAACTACACAGGGATGTGAAAGTTGAGGTGGATTTTGAGATCCAGGGAGAATAAAAGATCCCAAAAATATATATAGAGACGCCTGAAACGGACGTCTCTATTTTTTTATATTAATAATTGTACATGCAGAGACGCCTAAATTGGACGTCTGTACAAGACAATCGCATTTTAATATTAATATGTATCGTGGAAATCTTTCCTTCGCTCGTATTTAAGATCGCCCAAAACTGCAGCTTTCACTCTTATCAAAAAGTTCCAGCTTTGCAAGGTACCATTGGGTACCCAGTTAAGACTCATATCCCAGCAATGCAGATCACGTGTAATTCCAATATTTGTCATAGTTATCTTTTTGGCATTGAAATCATATCCGCTCTGNNTGATCGATTGTCGTTTTTATAATTGATGGAACATAATTGAGACTGTAGCTTGCATTGAATGTCCAGGGCATATTAAAAACAGGGTAACCATATGCATCTTTTTGTCCTGCTGCTCCCGTAGGTTGCTGTATCTTGGAATCCGGGGCAGGCGTTCCCATGTTTCCCTGAACTCCCTGATAACCAGCTTGCGATGCATTTGAACCTGAAGCGCTCTTATCTTTGCTTTTCTTGAATAAGTCGCTAAGGCTGAAATCTACACTCGTTGAAAAATTTGTGAGCCGCATAAGTCTATGATTCTGGATAAACAAGAATTTATTAATTGGTTGGCCGATACTGTCAGTTCCATATAGTGAAAAACTGCTGTTCGCAGATACATTAATATTATTCATGAGAGTGGTCCTTATTTGCATTGCTATAGGAGCCCATCTGAATTGATCAGCAAAAATATTATAAGCTGTAGTAATACTGAAATTATCGATCAGTTTTATTTTTTTGGGTTTTCCTGTTGTATCATTTCTCTGAAGGACCTTAGCTTCCAGTATGTTAACCAGACTCAGAGAAATATTGCCACTTTTGCCTGATAATGAAGGTGTTCCATAAATATTCCCATCAAAAACAGAATAACTGGATATATGATTCGGGAAAGTATCAATTTGCACCTGTCTGTACATTTTGGAACTCAGGCCCGCAAATGAGGGAGTAAAGCTAAAGCCAACCGAAGGTTTGATTACATGACGGATTTGCTGAATTCTTAAATTAGGACTTTTTTCAGTAAAATCATATGTGCCAAACAACTGAGGATTGAAACTTGCACTGATTGTGGGGTTTATCGCCTGCCCATAATAAAATCCGTGTAAAGTATCATTAACAACTGTAGGCTGAGATTTATTCAGGGCAGGATTAAAAAAAATTGGATCAAAGGTTTTTATTATTTTTTGAGTGTACAGCACACCGGAATAGGTTAATGACGGAGAGATCGAAAAATTCTTAAAAGGACGGATCTGCAGGCTTAAGGGAATATCCTGCTTAAATCCGTTCCTCACATTCTTCCATACTGCAGATGTAAACAGCAGGGAGTCTTTTGTTGATATCTTATTATCCATTGACGCAGAATACGAAAGTTGAATTTCCTCCCACCATTTTGATGTTCCGGTACTATTCTTGGATTTAAAAGGGTAAATTCTTCCCATATTAAAGCTGGCCTGGGGAAGATCGAGACTTATCGATTTGTCAGCTACATTCTGACTGTGATTTGCACTTATCGAAAAGTTGAATGGGGTTCCATCCCACGACTTACTATAACTTATACTTGACTGTCTGGTTGTTGTAACATGATCATTAACGTTATAACTGTTGCTTTGATCATACCCGCTGGAACTCATATTTACACTTGCAGCAAATCTTGATCCTGGAGAAGCTTTTGCATCCTGTGTAAAAGTCCATCCTAAACTGTAATTAGCGACTTTGCTGTAATCCTGCAGTCCCTGATGACCCGATATATTATTTGCGTAACTAAATGAGAAGCTACCACTATATTTATATAGTCTTTTATAATCAGTCATAATATTTCCTAACCAGGAACCATTCGCCCACAGGCTTCCCTTCAACGTAAGATCAAAATAATCGCTTATCGCAAAGTAGTATCCGCCTTCAGTGAGAGCAAAACCTCGAATACGTTCCTCTCCATAACGGGGAATAATTAACCCCGATTCCGCTCTTTTTGTCTGGATTGGAAAAAAGCCAAAAGGAATTGCCAGAGGCAATGGTATTCCTTCAAGAACAAGATTACCAGGACCTGAAATTATTTTTTTCCCGGGATACACCCTTGCTTTGGGAAGATTTATATAAAAATGAGGCGTATCGGCATCGCATGTGGAATAGGTGCTCCTTGATATATTGGATGTACCATCTTCAAGAAGCTTGGTAAAAGCGCTATGCAATAGTCCGGCATCCTGTTTTGTTACAATATTCTTAATCAGAGCTTTTTTGGTTTTGAAATTGTAAGTAAGCTCATCACATTCAAACTGATTGCTTCCCTGTTTAAAAGCCGGCTTCCCAACAACTTTCCCGGTAGTGTCCTTCCTCCCTATCGCAAACAACAGGTTCGTATTCATATTGATTACAATAGAATCGGCTTTTATTTCTAGGTCTCCATAATTAATTACAGCGTTCTTGGTAAGGATAAACCTCTTGTTAATTATATCTCTTTTAATTAATTCCGCAGCCTGGTAAGTAATCTTAGAATCTATTGCACCTGATGCTGTCTTGCGAAGCTTCAATTTAGCAGAGTCGGTTGTTATGGAATCCTTCTTTATTACCAATGTATCCATAACTGTTTTGCCTTCCTGAGAGAACAGAGAAAAAGATTGGACCAATAAAAGGAACAATATAACTAACCGCTTTTCTTTAAAAAAATACAACTTAAATNNATGCCTGCGCAAAACTAATTAAAAAACACTAACGAAAAATGAGTACAGGAATTAAAAACGGCAAACATCATACCTTTAATATATATATAGTAATATTGTTTTTCCTATTTATTACCTCACCAACTTCATCATCCCCGGCAAATGGAATTAAAGAGGAAAAACACAGGGTGATTGTAATTGATGCCGGACATGGAGGAAAAGATCCTGGTGCATTGGGTTCTATAAGCCGTGAAAGTGATATTAATCTGGCAATTGCTCTTAAAACAGGCGAATATATTCAACAGAATATCAAGAATGTAACGGTTATTTATACCAGGAAAGACGATTCGACTGTTGAGTTAAGAGACAGACCAAAGATTGCTAACAAAGCTAATGCTGATCTCTTCATTTCAATTCACACCAATTCGATTAATTCCAAAAAAGTCATGGGTGCCGAAACCTGGATTATGGGTTATTCGAAAGACCAGCAGAATCTTGAAGTGGCTATGAAGGAGAACGAGGTAATATACCTCGAAAAGGATTATTCCACTAAATATGGAGGATTTGATCCTAAATCCTCGGAATCATTTATTATGTTCTCGACCACACAAAAAGTTTTTCAAGAAGAGAGCACTGATCTGGCTTCAAAGATTCAAACAGAGTTCCGGGAACGGGTAAACAGAAGTGACCGTGATGTCAAACAGGCCGGATTCTGGGTCTTGTACAACACTAAGATGCCAAGTGTTCTGGTTGAAACAGGATTTATTACTAATCCAGCTGAAGAAAAGTATCTTAACTCGAAAGAAGGGCAGGATTATCTTGCATCTGCAATATTCAGAGCTTGCAGAGATTATCTTAATGAGATTGAGAGCAAGAGCAGCATTTCATGGGAAAAGAATCAGGATACAGCCCAGAAAAACGACACCATAACCAGAGTAAATTCACAAACCGGTGAAATATTATTTATGGTTCAGGTTACAACTTCTGTATCAAAAACCGAAATTAAACCCGAAAATTTCAAAGGGTTGAGTGATATAACAGAAATATTTACACAAAACCGGTACAAATATGCTGCAGGAAATTTCCCAGATTATTCTGAAGCTGTAAATTATAGAAAAAAGATTGATACGATTTATCCTGATGCGTTTGTGATAGCTGTAAAAGACAACAAAATATTACCTTTACACCAAGCTTTGGAACAAAAGAGGAAAACACAAAAAAACTAATTGATGAAGAAGATTTCAAATGAAGTTAAAGTCGGAGCAACTGCGTTACTGACTATTGTGGTTTTTGTATGGCTTTTTAATTTTCTTAAGGGAAAAGATTTCTTAAAAAGCACAGCCATTTACTATGCCGTTTATGATAAGGTAGGCGGGCTTGCTGAATCCAGTCCTGTCGAAATCAACGGATATAAAGTCGGCGTTGTAAGATCCTTAGATTTTACAGATGCAAAGAGCGGAAAACTTCTGGTTGTATTCTCAGTGAAAAAGAATTTCAAACTCCCTAAAAATACTGTAGCGGAAATAGTGCCAATCTCTCTCCTGGGTGGAATGAAAGTTCAATTTGTATATGGAAAAGGACCTGGAACTTATTCTGAAGGAGATACTATTCCAGGAAGACTTGCAGAATCTCTTATGGATAAGATCGATACGGAAATTTTACCAGTGAAGGAAAAGATTTCTAATTTGATTGTAGTCATCGATTCGGTGATTAGTTCAGTAGATGAAATAATGAATCCTGAATTTAAAAAGGAACTCAGAGGAACTTTTACTCACCTTAATAATACAACAGCTAGCATCGACAAAGCAATTGGATCCAAGGAAAAGGAACTTGCAGCCACACTCGATAATATAAATAATTTTACCAAAATGCTTTCGGATAATTCCGGAAAAATGAACAAGACCTTCAGTAATCTTGAATCAATTACCGATACTCTGGCAGCTTCAAACATTTCCGCTTCAGTTTCTAACCTGAAAACGAGTCTCGAAAAAGCATCTTCACTCCTAGATAATCTGAACAAAGGAAAAGGCAGTGCGGGGCAGTTTCTTACAAATGATACACTTTATACAAATCTGACCAATAGTCTGGAGAGTTTAAATGTACTTTTGAAGGATATGAAGACTAATCCAAAGAGATATGTACATTTTTCAGTCTTTGGTAAAAAAAGTACACCGTCTAAATAAAATTAGTATAAAAATCAGATAATCTTGATCTTAAAAAATCAATCAGAATCAAGGGCAAAATAGTCCGCATTTTATGAATATCAGGTTGAATTTTGAGTAAGAATTCATAATGAATTGTATTACACATACAAACTAATATAAATAACAATAAAGAATTGATAATCAGTAGTTTAAATAAAATAAAAATAATTTCATTTATAAGTTGCTGATGGTTAAAAACATATACTTTTTTCGAGAAAGTCAAGTAAAAAAAATTTTTTTTATTAGCTTTTTTTTTACAAATATTGCTACGTGAATCGGTTTGATTCAAACTTGAAGTTTTTTAAATACCAACTTACATGAATAAGTCACATAATGACGTATGGAATAACTGTCTGCAAATAATCAGAGACATAATTCCATCCATCAGTTACAAGACCTGGTTTGAACCGATAATTCCTTTAAAACTCGAGAACAATGTTCTGACCATTCAAGTGCCAAGTCCATTTTTTTATGAATATCTTGAAGAACAGTACATTGATATTCTCAGGAAGACCCTGAGACGCGAGATCGGTGCTGACGCCAAGCTTGAATACAATGTCGTTATGGAGAATACAAATTTTTCCGATGGCAAACCCTATACTGTAAGATATCCGTCAAGAAACAAAACAGATCTTAATAATAAACCGGTACAGGTCCCCTTCGATGTTACTCAACCCTCAATTAAAAACCCATTTGTAATTCCAGGCATAAAAAAAGTACATTTTGACCCTAAACTTAATCCCGATTACAATTTCAGCAATTATATTGAAGGAGAATGCAACAGGCTGGCAAGATCAGCTGGAATAGCCGTTGGCAATAATCCAGGTGGAACCGCATTCAATCCTCTGATGGTGTATGGTGACTCAGGTCTGGGTAAGACTCACCTGGTTCAGGCTATTGGTATTCTCGTAAAAGAAAAACATCCTGACAAGATCGTGCTATACGTAAATGCCAATAAGTTCCAGACCCAGTTTGTTGAATCAGTAAGAAATAATAATAAAAACGATTTCCTTCATTTCTACCAGATGATTGATGTCCTTATTCTGGATGATGTACATGAATTTGCAGGAAAAGAAAAAACACAGGATACCTTCTTCCATATTTTCAACCACCTTCATCAATCGGGGAAACAGTTGATTCTGACATCTGACAGACCTCCTGTTGAACTACAGGGAATGGAGCAGAGACTTCTCTCCAGATTTAAATGGGGACTTCAGGCTGATCTCCAGAGACCCGACTATGAGACTCGTATGGCTATTTTAAAGAAGAAAGCTTATAATGATGGAATAGAGTTACCCGAAGAGATTTTTGAGTTTCTGGCTGTTAACATTTCAAATAATATACGTGAACTTGAAGCAGTATTGATATCACTCTATGCTCAATCAACGCTTAACAGAAAAGAAATTACTCTCGATCTGGCAAGGCTTATGGTTGAAAAGCTTATAAGCACATCAAAACGTGAAATAACTATTGAATATATTCAGAAAATTGTTTGTGATTATTATAAGATCCCTATCGATCTTATTCAGGGGAAGACAAGAAAAAGAGAGATTGTACAGGCACGACAGGTATCAATGTATTTTTCGAAAAGTCTTACAAAAGCATCTCTCGCCAGCATAGGGTCTCATATCGGAGGTAAAGACCATGCGACTGTTCTTCATGCTTGCAAGACCGTAAATAATCTAATTGACACTGATAAACATTTCAGAAACCAGATTAACGAAATTGAGAAAAAATTAAAAGTTTAATAATGGATACTAATAATTTTACAGAAAAGTTCTATGAAAAATATGGGAACAGGAACGATAAACCTGTTCTTTTTTTTTCGCCTGGAAGAGTTAATCTTATCGGTGAACACACAGATTATAATGGTGGTTTTGTTTTTCCATGTGCCTTAAACTACGGAACATATCTTTTAATTAGAAAAGCTAAAGGTAATTCTCTTAAATTCAGCACAATAAATTTTAATGATGATTCCGAAGCCGAACTCAAAGGGCTTTTCTTAAATACCGGCAAGAAATGGATAAACTATCCTCTCGGCGTGATTAATGAATTCATTAAGAAAGGAATTAAATTATCCGGACTGGAATTTCTTTATTATGGTGATGTCCCAAACGGAGCTGGTCTCTCCTCTTCAGCTTCTATTGAGATGGTAACATCTGTTGCCCTGAATGAATTCTTTAACGCAGCTTTAAGTACTCTTGACTTGGTGAAAATGAGTCAGAAAGCTGAAAATGAGTTCGTTGGGATGAACTGTGGAATAATGGATCAGTTTGCAGTCGGTTTTGGTAAAAAGGATCATGCAATTTTTTTGAATTGCGATACACTGTTTTTTGAAAACGTTCCTTTAATACTGAATGACTGTTCCCTGATAATTACAAATACAAATAAAAGAAGAGGACTCACCGATTCAAAATATAACGAAAGACGGAGTGTATGTGATAAAGCTGTTGAATTAATTCAACAATACCGGCCTATCAGGAACTTAAGTGAATTAAACAGTGGAGAAATCAATATCCTCGAAAAATATATTAAAGATCCTGTTATCAGGAAAAGAGCAAAACATGTTATCAGTGAGAATGGCAGAGTTATTGAAGCTGTGAGTGCTTTGAAGAATAATAATATAAAACTTTTTGGTGAACTGATGAACCAATCCCACGACTCTCTAAAGGATGATTATGAAGTTACCGGTATCGAACTCGATACACTTGTCTACGAAGGCAGGAAGATTCCCGGTGTAATTGGTACACGGATGACCGGAGCAGGATTTGGAGGTTGTACTATCAGTATTGTCAGAAAAGCCGATTCTGCAAAATTTATGACTACTCTGTCAACAACATATCAGAAAAAAACCGGTCTGGTGCCTGATTTCTATCAACCGGAGATTGGTGATGGGGCAAGAAGAATAGTGTTATAGTCTCAGTCAGATTTCAGATTTCAGATTTCAGAGTTCAACGTTTAGAAGTTAAGAGTACAGGGTAAAGCAAGTATTTGAATTATTTGCGCTGTGCCATTTGCTTTACACTCTGTTCCTTATTCCCGGGGTTTTCCCCTTGTGGATCAGCATATCCTTGAATATTGCTTCAATTTTATTTATACAGTTAACGATAGGTAACATTTTCAGTATTAATTCGTACAAAAGTGAAATTTTTATATGCTATATAAACTATACAAATCATTTAAAAAATTGGTACCTGTGTTTAAACAGTTAAAGGCCTGACAGATAATTGGGTTAATTTTTCTCGTTTAGATAAATAAATTGTATATTTAGGGATGCTTATAAAGCTGATGCGTAATGTCTAAAGGTATTAAAATATTGATTTATAGTTTTATCCTTATGCTGATTGTGCTGTTTACAGCTTGTGCTCCCGCAAAAAAGAATCCATACTACGAAAAAAGAAAAAAAAGTTCCCAGGTAAATGCCTCACAACTTGGAAGAAACAGGTATTATTTTTCATCAGGTTATCAGAAAAAGCTTAACAAGACTTTTAAGAAGAAATAAATTCTTATCTTTTTATTCATCACACATAAAACTTAAACCATCGTACGCCAGCATTATTTCGGGAGGCAGCTCTTTTGAAACTTCCCGATGTAAGCCCATCTGATGACTGATATGTGTTATAAAAGCCTTTTTAGGTGATATTTCTCTGATAAGATCTATAGCCTCCCTGAGGCTGAAATGAGAAATATGCTTTTCCTTTCTGAGTGCATTGACGACCAAGTATTTAACACCGAATAGTTTCTCTTTGCTCTCCTCAGGGATATAATTTGCATCTGTTATATATGCAAAATTTCCCACCCTGAAACCATAAACAGGCAACCTGTAATGGAATACCCTCACCGGAATTATTTCAATCTTTCCCACGCTGAACCCATGTTCCGCAATAGGATTAAGCCTCATTTTAGGAATTCCGGGATATTGATATTCTGAAAACACGTAGGAATATTCTTTTTTAATCACTTTCTGGACCCTCTCCTCGCAAAAAATGTCAATGGCGTCCTGACTTTTATAGTTGAAGGCCCTCACATCATCCAACCCTGCAATATGATCTTTATGTTCATGAGTCAGAATAATTGCATCGAGCTTTGAAACATGTTCCCTTAGCATCTGTTGGCGAAAGTCAGGCCCAGCATCAATAACCAGCGTTGTTTCGTCAGTCTCCAGCATAACAGATGTCCTGAGTCTTTTATCGTTAAGATCTTCAGACAGGCAAATACTACAATCACAGGCTATTACAGGGACGCCCTGTGATGTACCGGTTCCCAGGAAGGTAATTTTCACAATAAGAATATTTCCTGACAAACCTATATTAAAAATCAGTAATAGACAACAGGTTTAGCATTTTTTGTAATAACATGTGCTAATGGTATAATTGTTATATTTGGATGAATAAATTTATAATTGTGAACGGCAGGATTTACCTTATACCAGTTACTTTGGGAGGAGCTGATTTTCTTAAAGTGATCCCCGAAAAAGTTATTGGTCTTACAAGACAATTGCGATACTTTATAGTTGAGGATATCAGGAGCGCCAGAAGATTTTTGCGGCTGATAGACAAAGAGTTTCCAATAAATGATTCCGTATTCTTTGAATTGAACGAACACACAGGCGAATCAGATATTACGAATTATCTTGAACCAATTTTCAACGGATCGGATATTGGTGTTCTGAGCGAGGCCGGGCTACCGGGGATTGCAGATCCGGGGGCTGGAATAATTGCTATGGCCCATCGGAAAAGGATCACAGTAACTCCACTTTCAGGACCATCCTCTATACTATTGGCTCTGATATCTTCGGGGCTTAACGGACAGAATTTCAGCTTTAATGGATATCTCCCAGTAAAACCTGCTGAAAGATCAGCGAAACTCCGGGAACTTGAAAAAAAGGCAGGAGAAGGATATGCCCAGATTTTTATGGAAACACCTTACCGCAATCAGAAGATGCTGGAGTCACTCATTACAACCTGTCATAAAAATACATTGCTTTGCATTGCTGCTGACATTACCCTGCCAACGGAATCGATAAGGACAATGAAGATCTCCGAATGGAAAAGAGATCTTCCATTACTAAATGACAAGCTTGTGGTCTTTGTAATACAGTGATTTTATTTCGATGGTCCGGGGATAACTTTAACCAGTTGAACATCAAATACAAGAGGGCTATAACCAGGTATGGAATACCAACCCTGGGTACCATAACCAAGTTTAGATGGGATAAGGAACGTAGCCTTGCCTCCTTCTTTCATTAGCATGATTCCCTCATCTAATCCGGAAATGAAATATCCTTCACCCATAGGACGAACCAGATCGGTTCCACCTGCATTGGTATCAAACACTGTTCCATCAGTGAATTTTCCGGTATATACAATATGGGCCGTATCGTGTGCAACTGGTGTACGTCCGGTTCCTTTCAGAACATCAAGATAATATAAACCATCTGGTTCCAGTTTAAAAGTATCTGCAGGGTTACTGGCAAGGTAATTCGAAATTGCTTCGGCTTCGACTTTTTCATTTTTTCTTGCGGGATCACACGATCCAAGGGTAAATAATACTGCTACTGTAGAAATTAGGAGAATTGACTGATAATACTTTTTAATCATAGAATTAGTATTAAATAATTTCGATAAATCGTAAACGTAATATCGTTGTAAAATATTATTTGGCGCACAAAATATTAACATAATATACAATTGCAGCTCTCGGGGGGATCATTTTTCTGTCTCCGATCAGGCCGTATGCCAAAAAAGGCGGTATAATGAATATTGCTTCAGCTCCGGGTTTCAATAACATTAAACCCTCATGCAGACCAGGTTCCATTTCACTTCTGCCGAGGAATACTTCCTTTGGACCAAGATCTTTGGAGGAGTAGCATTTAGTACCATCGAGAAGTGAACACTCGTAATCCATAACAATCTTATCATTGTTTGAAAAAGTTTTCCCGTCTCCCTCCTTGATTATCTGATACCATAGTCCGGTAGGCGATTCATTCATTATGAGACTTTTGCGTTCAATATAGCTTGTAATTCTTTCCCGGTCTTTCTGAACAAGATATTTGTTTAGATCTGCCATTTCATTCTTCCCGGGTTTAGGACTATTTATGGTATTTCCCTGTTTCTCCCTGCATGAAACAATAGAAAAAATAAGAAACACAATTAATACAGATTTAATTCCCATACAATTACACCTGATGTTCAAATCTCCATACATTCTCCTTGAGAACTTTAAGAAAATAAGCTATGGTGTTCTCAAGTGTATCTGTAAATTCACCTCCTGAAGCGTTCATATGCCCTCCCCCGGAAAAATAAAGTGAAGCAAATTCATTCGAAGGGAATTGACCTTTCGAACGGAAGGAGAGCTTTATAAAATTGTCCTTTTCAATAAATAATGCTGAGAAATTAATGCCTTTAATTGATAATGGCATATTTACAAATCCTTCGGTATCACCTTTGACATGGTTATATTCCTTTAAATCATCTTTTGAAAGAAAAATATATGCTGTTTTTAATTCGGGCAAAACCACCATTCTCCTGTTAAGTGCAAAACCCTGCANNCCTGTATCAGTTATAATTCCTACATAAAGCGCTTCTGCATAGGGTCTGTTCATAAATTTTTTTCCATTAAGATCACAAACCAGTTCATGTATAAGTTCCGATGTTGAACATTTTGAAGGGTCGGATATTATCAGATCCGCAAAATTTTCAGGATCAAGGTGGTGGTCTATAACAACTTTCTTCGCTTTGGATGCAATTACATAATCTTCGGCTTCTCCCAGCCTGTTGGACTGGTTAAAATCGAGCATTACTATAAGATCAGCACTTTCAATCAATATCTTACTTTTCTTCCTGTCTTTAATGAAGATATTCAACTCATCGATACCATCCATCCATTTTAAAAACTCCTGAATATTATTGGGAGCCAATAAAGAAACATTCTTACCATTGGCTTTAAAATAATGATATAGAGCTAATTGCGCACCAATTGAGTCCCCGTCAGGATTGATGTGGCATATTATTAATATATTCTCTGATGACGAGAAAAGTTTTGATAATTCTTTTGTATATTTGGATAAATCTATCACTTTTACAGGTTTTTATTCAAGTGGTTAAAGATAAAGAATATTCCTTAAGACCGATTCGATAGTTAAGAATCAAAAAAACTAAATATGCACCACGACTTTACTTTTTCAATTATAAAACCAAACGCAGTCAGAACAGGCAAAACAGGACCTATTCTGGCAATGATTAACGAGGGTGGATTTGAAATCGCAGCAATGCGTATGGTTAAGCTGACTCTTTCACAGGCTGAATCATTTTATTCCATCCATAAAGGGAAACCTTTTTATGACAGTTTGATAGAGTTCATGACCTCCGGACCGGTTGTTGTGATGATTTTAAAACACGAAGATGCTGTTGATCAATTCAGGAAGCTGATCGGGGCGACCGATCCGGCTAAGGCTGAACCAGGTACCATCAGGAGAACTTTTGCAGTCTCAGTACAGATGAATGCGGTTCATGGATCGGATAGTGTTGAAAACGCAATTAAAGAAGCTGATTTTTTCTTTTCAGGAATTGAGAGATTCTAGAAAAAAGATGCCTCTGTTCACAAAAATCCTCCCTAATGTAGGATAAATTCTTGACTAAAATCTGACTTGACTGATGAGAATGCTTCGTCTCCGCCAACTGTCGGATCCTCGCAATGACCGTGGTCTTTACTTAATTCAATTCCGCTCCTAACCACAACTTATCTTAATTGCAGGGTCATAGCAAGCCCGACAAAGGAGGACGTGGCAATCTTAAACTCCCATCTTAGAGTCAACTATGAATAAGTGTTGTTCTCTTAACATAAAACCTATTCTTTTTTATTATTCCGGAACTTAATATCCCGGTTTGTGTTATTAGATTTGTAGAATATTAAAACATTATATGGATTCATCCTTTACAAAAGATTTTTCAGATAAAAAGACTCTGGAAAAGTATTCTTCGGCTTTCACCCTTTCGGATATGGAGATTTTTATTTTTCCCGAACTTTTCTATCCCCTTGTTCTTGCAGATATTATGTCTCCCGAATTGTGGAAATGGAGAGATGATCGGTGGTTTACTGATATTGAGAAAAAAGGGTTTACAGTTAAAGCTAACCGGATAAAACAGTATATCATTCAGAACTATGTTTTCAATCTTGATCTCTCAACATGGGGTCTTACATCAAAAAGCGCTGAAATAGGAAGGTTTAGCGATTTTTTCGATATGGATATGCTTAAACAGTCTAACGCACTTTTTGGATATGAAGGAGACAAATACTATTTTGATATTGACATTCGAAAACATTTTGGTCTGGACAAGTATGATTCTGATATTATACCCTATTGGAAGACTGAAACCATTGAAGCTATGGGCGCTTTCAGGTACAAAGAGAATTTCAAAACCGGAGGAGGTGAATGTGTTTCACTATCAGCACTTTACGCTGCTGCAATGTTTGTTGTCGGAAGAGTGCCCCTTGAGAAGATCTTCCTGATAGCCACTCCGCTTCATTCTCAGAATTTCATTATCGAGAAAGATGGACTAATAACCAATAATCGAAGGATCGTAACAAAAAACATGTGGTATAACGGTACCTCGCTCTCAGAGAAAGCAAGAAGGGCGATGGAGAATGAAAAGGTGACAATCGTTTCCCATATCTCCGGTTTTATACACACATTATACCAGGAGGCAACAATTGACCCGCAAGCATATGATTTTTTTTCTGATAAGCTTAAGGAATTTCTTTCAACAGAACTGACCAGTCTTATTTTCATTAATTTTCTTCGTTTTAAATCGAAATACAAAACTCTTTTTCAGTACAGGTGTGATTGTTCAAGCACAATAAAATATATTTCTCTTGAAAAAATGTTTGAATATGAACATACTAGTAAATTCAATGTGTCCTCTGAAACTCGCGGTTCTCTTATAAAAGAGATTGAAGGAGATGATTTTCACCTCAGCCCTATTCAATGGAAAATTATGCTGAATGATATTGAGACAATTCTTAATGAACATTCAGGGAAAAGTCTGAAAGAAATTGAAATTGAATTTATTAAAAAGACAGGAACTGAATTTGAAGAAGTCATTCAGGAGATGTTTAAAGAGCTGAATAATTTTATCTTCATCGATCCGAAAATTCCTGATCCTGAAAAGATTTATTCAGTCACAGAGAAGCTGAAAATTACGACTGAAAATAACCGGGAAGAGATAATTAATCTGATAACAGATCAAAAGGATACTTCAGAAACTGCTCAGCTCGCCCTTTATGTTTACAGGGATATGGATAAAATAGACTGGCGCCCATTCGTTAAAGCATCTGTCGAAAGAAACCCTGTTTCATTCGGTGAACTTAATGAAAAAACTAATTATGAAGTTTACTCCATACTCAAAGAGCTGCCTAAAGAATCAATATATGATGGTAACAGGTTGGCATTGCCCGATGAAGTTTGGAATTTCAGGCGTGGTGACGGAATCGAAAAGGCTTTCTTACTTGCTGACTTACTTCTTCATAACGATAAATCTACTACAATTTCGATTGAAATCGATCATAGTAAAGTACTTTTAACAACCGGACAACATGAATTTCATTTCACCTCACAAAAAAAACTTAGGAAATCTATCCAGATAAAGGGAAAAGACTATAAGATTGTATGATTGTCCTGCAGTCTAGCAGTTTTCATACGGAGCAAAGCGACAGACAGCGAAGCTTAAAGACAGGGCAAAGCCCAAGACAGCAATGCATAAAGACATTTTGTGTTACCGCAGCACAATATCTATTATTACTTCGCTGCCGGCATTTTTATTTAACTTCTCCCGAAGGGCTTCCCTGAGCATCAGCAATTCATTTCTTACAACTGATGAATTTAAATGGACATACAATATATGATCTTTAATAAAGATTTTTGTAGTTCGGGAGCTAATAGCTTTTCCAACAATTTCTTCCCAGGAGTTAATGACGGATATTTCGCTCAGTTTTCCACCAAGATTCATTTCCTTGATGTAATCATTAACAGCTTCAGCCAGTGATATGGTTTTACTTCGTCTCATCGAATTGGATTCCCATTCTGAGTTACTTCCTCAATTCCATTGTCTGCAATCCTGAAAAGTTTATAATCAGTCTTATGGGAAGATAATATATCCTTAAGACGATTCTGGTGTGTGTCGGTAATAAAGATCTGCCCAAACCTATGATTACCTACAAGTCTTATAATCTGTTCAACGCGTTCTGCGTCAAATTTATCGAAAATGTCGTCCAGCAGTAATATTGGGGAAAAACCGGCTTTACTTTTTATGTAATCGAATTTTGCAAGTTTGAGAGCGACCAGATATGATTTCTGCTGTCCCTGGGAACCAAGTGACTTCACAAGAAAATCATTCATCTCAAGCAATAAATCATCTTTATGAATCCCTATGGTAGTATATTCCAGGTACCTGTCCTTGTTAAAGGAGTTTTGAAGAGTTTCTGTAAAATTTCCCTCGGAAAGATGCGACCTGTATTTCAGTTTGACTGATTCCTTACCTGAAGATATAAGGGAATAATATTCCTGAAAAACAGGAATAAGCTCATTGATAAGGATTTCTCTTTCGCTGTATACGTAACTGCCATATTTTATAAGTTGAGCATCCCAAATCGCAAGAACATCGGGGTCAAAATTACCTGATGTATTAATATCCTTCAAAAACTTATTTCTCTGTTGAAGAGCCTTACTATATTTGAGTACTGAATCGAGGTATTCTGCGCTATACTGACTTATTATTTTATTCATAAACTTCCGACGATCCTCGCTTCCCTCAGTTATCAGGGCGCTGTCTGCCGGTGATATCATCACAACGGGGTATCTTCCAACATGATCAGAAAGCTTTTTATACTCCTTCCCGTTCCTTTTTAATAATTTCTGTTTTTGCTTCTGGAAAGCACAATAAATCTGATCCTCTTCGTCACCCCTTACAAATGTTCCCTGGATAATGAAATAGTCTTCACCATGTTTTATACTGATACTGTCAATGCTATTAAAAAAACTTTTTGTCAGTGACAGATAATGAATTGCATCAAGAATATTGGTTTTGCCAACACCATTATTTCCTACGAAGCAGTTAATCTTAGGAGAAAACTCAAGCTCATTCAGCTCATAGTTTTTAAAATTGGT
>PLMC01000056.1 GCA_003141495.1 Bacteroidales bacterium | reverse complement strand
AGTTATAAGCTTCAGGACTGTTTGTCGGCATCTTTTTAATTTGCCCGATTTCTTCACGAGTAAGTACAGTTTCGAGAACTGTTGCAACCTTTTCTGCAATATCACTCTGAAGGTCAAAGATGTCACTCATTTCACGCTCATATTTTTCTGACAAAATATGCTGATCATTTCGTGCATCAATAAGCTGTACAAAAATCCTTATTTTATTTTCTGACCTGAATACACTTCCTTCCAGCACATAGTTAACCTTCAACATTTTGGCTATCTCCGGTAAAGTTGTTTGATTTTCACGGAAATGTTCTGAGGTTGTTCTTGAGACTACCTTTATATCACTGATTCTGAATAGATGATTAAGTATATCCTCCATTATTCCGTCGGCAAAATACTGGTTTTCCCTGTCATTGCTCAGATTTCTGAACGGAAGGACTATAATAGATTTTTCCTGAATTTCATTTCTTTTACCTGTAGCAGGACGCTGAACCAGAAAGAAATACAGAACAAATAACAGGAGAAATGCCGCCAGGATCCCGGATATAATAATGATCTTATTACCGGAGTTCCGGATTTTTCCGGGTGATGCAAATTGCTCTTTTTGCTTGTTCTCTGTTGAAACTGAAGGATGCTCCGGTATTTCTTCATCATTGATCGGGTCGGCAACAGCAGGCTCCCTTTTTCTTACTTCACCCGGAGGATAACCAAAATATTCACGAAAGCACCTGCTAAAATAGCTAGCGCTTCCAAACCCTACCCTGAATGCTATCTCAACAACATTTCCTTCATTTTTCTGAAGCATCTCCATGGCTCGACTGAGCCTGATTTCTCTGATAAACTGGCTTATATCCCCGTGTGTAATTGCTCTTACTTTTCTGTGTAGTGAGGGATGGCTCATCCCTGCCTTTTCTGCAAGCTTTTCCGCACCAAAATTTTCATCGTTGATATTTGTTAGCACAATATCGGAAAGCTTCTTAATAAATGCCTGATTCATGGAAAGGGGCTCGGACATGGCAGTTATTTTAAATCAATTAAAGGTATTAAATAATCAGGTGCCTGTCAAGAATTTAGCTTAAAATCAAAGAGTAATATTGTACTATTTTCAGCTAAAATCATACTTTCAGCTATGAAATCACGTATTTTTAGAAAAAACGGACAGCTTGACCACATTTGGCCAGTTAAATTGAAGTTATTGTATTAAATTTAAAAATAAGCACTTAATACCGGACTGAGATGGTCAATTTGATCCGGCCGATTGTGGTCAGGGGCACTGGCTTTTACATATCAGAACCCAACCTTAATTAGTGAGAATAAAAAGATTAATAAAAGAACGGTGTTAATCACCACCTATCTCCGTTTATTTATAGACAAATTATCTTATAATCCCCTCAAAACCTAGCAACAACCTGGCAACAAAGAAAAACACCTACATATTAGATTATGTAAGTGTTTGATTATCAGTGTTGTCCCGTCAGGTTTCGAACCTGAACTCTTCTGATCCAGAATCAGACGTGTTGCCAATTACACTACGGGACAATTTTGCGGATGCAAATATAGAAAATTTTCTATAAAAAAACTTTTGAAGCAGAGAAATCTGCAATTTAAACGAATTGGGCTTCTGGAACGTGGTTCGCCGTGCGAGGCAACTTAACACCTAAATTCCGCATACCGCATACCGCACACCACAAACCTCACTTATTGATCTTAGCCCATGTGTCCTTAAGAGAAACTGTTCTGTTAAAGACAAGTTTTGAACCGGTCGAATCATAATCAACACAAAAATATCCAAGCCTCTGGAACTGGAACTTATCAAGCTGCTTTGCCGATGCAAGCGAAGGCTCAACTTTACAGCCTGTTAGTATCTTTAGAGAATCAGGATTCAGTAGTGTACGGTAATCCTCACACTTACTTCCTGCAGGATCTTCATGATTGAATAACCTGTCATATAACCTTACTTCGGCATCAACTGCATGCTGAGCCGATACCCAGTGAAGTGTCCCTTTAACCTTTTTGTTAGAAACATTTTCACCACTCTTCGTATCGGGGTCATATGTACAATAAACCTCTTCGATAGCGCCTGTGATATCGTTTTTTTTAAAGCCCTCACACTTAATAATGTAGGCTCCTTTCAGACGCACTTCCATACCAGGGGCAAGACGGAAAAATTTGTGCGGAGGCACCTCCATAAAATCATCCTGTTCTATATAAACCTCCCTGCAGAATGGAACCAGCCGTTTCCCCATAGTTTCATCTTCAGGATTGTTTATGAGTTCGACATTTTCAATCTTTCCTTCGGGATAGTTTTTAATAATAACCTTGATTGGATTCAATACACCAAATACCCTGGGCGCTCTTAAATTAAGATCTTCACGGATAGCATGTTCCAGGAGAGAAACATCGTTGATGGCTTCAACCTTTGTATAACCAATCAGGTCGATAAACCTTTTTATTGATTCAGGAGTGTAACCTCTTCTTCTCAAACCACATAAGGTTGGCATCCTTGGATCGTCCCAATCTCTTACCTTTCCCTCCTGAACCAATTCAAGCAGCTTTCTTTTACTCATCATGGTATAAGTAAGATTCAGGCGGTTAAACTCGATCTGTCGCGGCCTGTAATCATCTGTTTTAAGCTGATCGATAAACCAGTCGTAAAGAGGGCGATGAACTTCAAATTCAAGAGTACAAAGCGAATGAGTGACACCTTCAAAGTAATCGCTTTGTCCGTGGGCAAAATCATACATAGGGTATACATTCCATTTACTGCCAGTTCGATGATGAGGCGATTTTATGATCCTGTAAATAATCGGATCACGCATATGCATGTTTGGAGAGGTCATATCTATCTTTGCCCTGAGTACATGGCTTCCCTCATTGAACTCACCTTTGTTCATCCTTCCAAACAGATCAATATTCAGGTCCGCCATGCGATCCCTGTATGGGCTTTCAATACCGGGTTGAGAGGGGGTCCCTTTCTGAGCGGATATAATATCGGCAGGCTGATCATCTACATAAGCTAGTCCCTTCTGTATGAGCTCTATAGCAAAATTATAAAGATTTCCAAAATAATCAGACGCATAATATTCCCTCTCTTCCCAGTCAAATCCAAGCCAATGAATATCCTCCTTTATTGAGTCAACATATTCAACGTCTTCCTTTATAGGATTAGTGTCGTCAAATCGGAGGTTACATTTACCTCCATATTTTTGTGCCATTCCAAAATCGAGACAGATAGCTTTTGCGTGGCCGATATGAAGATATCCATTAGGCTCAGGAGGGAAGCGGGTAATAACTTTCCCGCCATTCTTACCTGCTCTTAAATCTTCTAATATAAACTGTTCAATAAAACTAACTGATGGTTTTAATTCTTCTTTTTCCTTTATGATTTCCTCGTTCATCCGTGATAATGTTAAGAATACAAAAATAGGATGAATTTGAGTTCATCCTATTATTAGCATTGATATTTTAATTGGATTTAATTTTCTACCACTAAGGATCACAAAGGTCTGCACGAAGAGACACAAAGGTGTTTTAAGACGGAAATATTTTTAGTTTTTCCTTTGGGAGACTTAGTGAATTCCTTTGAGGTCCTTTGTGGTTAAGCATTTGGACTCAGATAATCTTTAAGCGCATTAAAATATTCGGCGAACTTATCTTTACCCAGAGGAGTTATGCTGCAAAGTGTCTGCGGATAGTTATTCCTGAATTTTTTAGTCACTTCAATGTATCCTGACTCTTTTAATTTGGTAATCTGGATACTCAGGTTTCCCGCAGTTGCACCCGTCTGCTCCCTGATGTATGTGAATTCGGCAACCTCCGTTCCGATAAGCAGGGAAACTATCGCGAGGCGCAGTTGCGAATGAAGTATCGGATCGAGTTCCTTAAACCGTGTCATGATTTACTTTATTTCTTAACATATATCCTGGTATAAGATAACCAGTGAGCATTGCCACAGGAGTGCCTAAAAGTGCCAGAGATGGTCCGGCAAAATGGAGAAGAATTGCAATGACCCAAAAGCATATACCGCCGGCAATAAGTGGCTTGAATTTGACAATGAATCCCGAAAGAAACGTTGGAAATCCTGCAAGAAGCAGAATATATGGTGTAACATTTTCCATCCTGTCAGATTGTACTATAAAAAGTACTATTGCTGCAAAAAGAAATCCTATCCAAGTCCACATATAAAGCATATCGGCATAAGTGTGAACCTTTGCTTTTCTCCCGGTTACAGCTCCATAGATCATTGATACGAATGCACCTGGGATCACCAGAATCCATACATAGTAGGGATGAGCATAGTGAGTTAGATTAGTAATAAGCCACTCTGAAAGACTGCAAACAGTTATAAGCCAACCCCAGAAAAGAAGGTGAAAGCTTCCCTGGAGTATGTTGACTTTGGTTCTGTTGATCATTTCTGTTATGATTTTCAGGCTTTCTTCGCCTGTCATCATTTTTTCATCGTTTTCCATAATAATGTTTATTTTTATAAATCAATTTACAAAGAACATAAATATGTCACAAATATAAACTAGTTTATAATACAAACCAAATATTTAAAGATATTTTTTTATTTTTTTTGAAAAGTGTATTAATTCTATCTTCATTTATAGTCGTTATAAGGATAGATTAAAAATCCTTTGTGAATCTTAGTGTTAACCTTTGAGTTACTTTGTGGTTAAAAAAAATTATTTAAACACAAAGGGACACAAAGTAAAACACAAAGTAACACTAAGGTAGAATTGACAAGAAAATCAAAATCAACTTTAGGTACGCATTACGGGTTATGTTTAGTAAATTGAAAGTATTATGGGACTGATACAGATCGAAAATATGGAGTTTTACTCTTTTCATGGCCATTTTAAAGAAGAACGTATTGTTGGGAACAAATTTCTTGTTGACCTGACAATTGAAACAGACATGAAGACGCCTGCCGCGAGCGATAATCTTAAAGATGCTGTTAACTATCAACGGGTTTATGATATAGTTAAATCTCAGATGGAGATGAAATCGCATCTGCTTGAACATATTGCCGGAAGAATCCTCGATGCAATTTATGCTGAGATGAAGGGGATAGAAAAGGTTACAATTAAAGTTTCGAAGTTGAATCCTCCAATGGGAGGGAAGATCGGATCAGTCAGTGTAGTTATGAGCCGTTAAGTCTGCTTACCGGTAAATTTTATGATATTACCGATTTTTTAATTGAATAACAGGCTTTATTGAATTCCTTTGCAAAACATTGCAAATAGATATGGATAAATCAATCGTGCCAGCTGCAAACAAAAAAACTTCCAAGCCCGGTATATTTAGTTTGCTGAAACCATACTCAGGAATGGTTACCATTTTGATTATTATGGCACTTCTGGGTAGTGGTATAAACATGTTTATCCCTAAAATCATAGCACATGGCATTGATTCTTTTTCGGCAAACAAGTATAATCTTCGATCCGTCATTTTTCAGTTTTTATTAGCTTCCTCCTCAATCTTTGTATTTACTTTCCTGCAGAACATAATTCAAACTTATGCCTCGGAACGGGTCGGAAAAGATTTGCGGTCGCGTCTTTCCGATAAAATATCCCAGCAGAGTTACGTTTTTGTGCTTAAGTCAAATCCTTCAAAACTTTTGACAAACCTGACTTCTGATATCGATTCTGTGAAGATGTTTGTTTCAATGGCATTTGTCACTATTATCTCTTCGGTTTTTGTTATTGCCGGCACCTCCGTTCTTCTCATTCAAATAAATTGGAAACTTGCACTGGCTGTTATTTCAATAGTTCCTGTTATTGGAGGGGCATTCTTTATTGTATTAAAGAAGGTGAGAGTATTGTTTAAGAAAGGACGTGAAGTAATTGACTCTCTCAACAGAATTATTAACGAAAGCATTATGGGTTCAGCATTAATAAGGGTACTTAATTCGCAACAGCCCGAGAGTATGAAATTTCTTGAAACCAATCTGGTGTCGCGAAATCTGGGGTTGTCTATACTGAGATTATTTGCAACGCTTATACCTGTTATTATGTTTGTTTCCAACATGGCTATAGTAACAATACTTGCCCTGGGTGGCCATTTTGTTGTTGCGGGTACCATGTCACTGGGAAACTTCGCAGCTTTTAACAGTTATCTGTTGCTGTTGATCTTCCCTATCCTTATGATCGGTTTTATGAGCAATATCATAGCACAAGCTTCCGCTTCGTATTCCAGAATAAATGATGTGATGGAAGCCAAGGCAGAAGATAAGTCAGGAACAATTGACAGCATAATAAAAGGTGATATAGTTCTTAAAGATGTTTCATTGTTTTACGGGGATAAGCCGGTACTGAGGAATATTTCATTCTCAATTAAAGCAGGAAGTAAAACAGCTATAATAGGGCCTACTGCAGCAGGCAAAAGCCAGTTATTATACCTTCTGACGAACCTGATTTCTCCCGATTCGGGTTCGATAGAATTTGATGGCGTACCTATGGACAATTACACAAAGGAAATGTTTCACAGTCAGATCGGCTTTGTATTTCAGGATAGTGTGATTTTTAACATGAGCCTTCGCGAAAATATTGCGTTTAACGACAAGGTTACAAATGAGTCGCTGGAAAAGGCAATTGCAACGGCTGAATTAGGTGATTTTATTGAATCCTTGCCTCAGAAACTCGATACTATTGTTTCGGAACGGGGTACCAGTCTTTCAGGCGGGCAAAAACAGCGGATTATGCTGGCCCGGGCACTGGCAATAAATCCTAATATTCTCTTGCTTGACGATTTCACTTCGCGTGTTGACAAGAAAACTGAGAACAAGATCCTTTGTAACCTCGAGAACAACTATCCTGGCCTTACGCTGATTTCCGTTACACAAAAAATTGCGCCGGTAAGGCATTTTGAACAGATCATATTGCTCATGGAAGGCGAGGTTATTGCCACAGGTACACATAAAGAATTAAAAGAGAGCTCTCCTGAATATATTCAGATCTACAGCTCACAACGAAGCACTCACCACTATGAACTATAATTTAAATCAATCATCGGATAAAACGGAGCAGAAAGCATCAAATCTTGCATCTCTCCGGAAATTGATAGCTCTTATTGGTGAGGAGCGCCAAAATCTGATTGTAGCTTTTGGGGCCATTTTTTTAAATGCAGGTTTAAGTTTACTCGGTCCCTATTTGATTGGCTATACCATCGACACATATATTCAGGCAAAGCAATTTCATGGTGTACTGGTATTTTCAGGTATCCTTCTAACTCTTTATAGTGTGGCATTTGTAGTGAACTATGCTCAGATGCGCATGATGGGGGGAATCGGACAAAGAATGCTCTACAGTTTACGTAATGCAGTATTTAATAAACTCCAGGAACTGCCGGTTGATTTTTTTAACCAGAACAAAGCCGGTGATCTGATCTCGCGAATCAACAACGATACGGATAAGGTTAATCAATTCTTCTCACAGTCATTAATGCAGTTCATAGGCAGCACTATCACCATGACGGGAGCTGGTATCATACTGTTATGCATAAATCTGCCGCTGGGGCTTGCGGCACTGACTCCTGCTCTCATTGTATGGGGATTTACTAAAGTAGTCTCCCCGTGGGTAAAACGAAGGAATGCGGCCAGTCTGAAGAGTACCGGCAGCCTGAGTGCCGAAATACAGGAGAGTCTGGCCAATTTTAAAGTTATCATTACCTTTAACCGGCGTGATTATTTCCGTAAACGGTTTGAGGAGGCTAACAAGGATAATTATTCAAAATCGGTGCAGGCTGGCATTGCAAATAACATCTTCACTCCGGTTTATACTCTGGCAGCCAATATTGGTCAGCTGATAGTATTGACACTGGGGATATTTCTTATTNNTTACGTCAGCTTGCAGCTCTGTGGGCTAACTTTCAGGTGGCAATGGCAGGATGGGATCGTATTTCTTTGTTGCTGTCACTGGAGACCAATTTACTTGTAATGGAAGACCCAAAATGCGAAACAAGCAGGTCATATCTCCATTTCGGGAATGTATCATTTAAATATCCTAACGGGAAAGAGGTATTGCATAAGGTAAGCTTCGATCTGGAGCGTGGGAAAACTTATGCGTTTGTTGGTCCGACAGGCGGAGGCAAAACTACTACTGCTTCACTTATTGCCAGATTATACGATGCTACCCGTGGAGCTATTTTGTTAGATGGTAAAGACATTCGGTCCTATAAACCTGAAGAGCGTACCCGGAAAATCGGATTTATTCTTCAGGAGCCTTTCCTTTTTTCGGGAACCGTAAGAGATAATATATTATACGGGAATATGGAGTATAAAAACTTCTCCAATATACAACTGTCAGAAGCTATTTCAGAAGCCGGACTGGAAAGCCTGCTGGCAAGATTCGATCAGGGACTCGATACAAAAGTGCAAACGACAGGAGATGGTATCAGTCTGGGACAGAAACAACTTATTGCTTTCATGCGGGCAGTGCTCCGCAAGCCTGAACTTCTTATATTGGATGAAGCCACAGCAAACATCGATACGGTAACTGAACAATTGCTCGACAGTATACTGAAAAAACTTCCTGTATCAACCACGCGGGTAATAATAGCTCATCGTTTAAACACGATTGAAAATGCAGATGAGATTTTCTTTGTAAACACCGGCAAGGTTATTCCGGCAGGATCTTTCAATGATGCCATTAACCTGCTTCTGCATGGGAAGGTGGAAAGTTAAGGTGAATTAACCCTTCCTCCCGTTTGACTTTATCTATTTTTTAAAATCGGTAATATCAACTACAGATAATAGACATTTCCTGTCATCGCCTGTAACAATACCTTCCATATAAGCCGTACATAATTTATTACCATTATACCCAAGCTTTACCTCACATGATTCTTTTCCCTTTTTGGAATATATTTTACTTAAGAATTTGTCAAATACTTTTTGTGAATCTTCAGAGACAAATAGTTTAAAATTGCTGTTAACCAGACTAAATCGCTTATCCCCAAGCATTTCGGCACCAGTAAAGTTCAGTTCATCTATAGTCCCATCAGGATCAAGAGTAAAATAGCCCATCGGTGCAAAATCGTACAGCATAGTGTATTTCTTAAGAGCTGCTTCTGCTGTTGCATTTGCCTGGATAAGCTCTTCATTCTGCATTTCTAATTCTATCTGGTGAACCTGAAGCTCATGAAGCAGCTTTATAGAATCAGTTTCCATGACAACCTTATCCATTTTGTCTTGCTTCTTTTTAAGTAACTCTTCTGCATTTCTACGCAGCATCTGGTCATCTGTAAAATTGCGTTTTTCTTTATTCATGGTATTCCTATTTTTTTATTGATAATATCATTCCACTTGGTAAATTAAAATTATCCAGCAGCACTACCACAGACCATTCGGCTTCAATTAGTTTGTCTTCGGCTGTAATTATCTTCATTTTGAATCTGGTATCCTGCGATTCTCCCAATATCTTACTCATTTTATCTACAGTCTTTTTTCTTAATGATTCCGGAATAAACATGTGAATATAATTCTTGTTTATTATCTCTTCTTGTTTTTTCCCAAAATATTTTTCTGCCGCCGGATTAACCTCCAGAATTTTCCAATTGGGGGCTAATTTAATAATAATATCTGAGGCTGAATTGAGTAACAGACGATTCATTTGTTCTGTTTCATGAAGTTTTACTTCCACCTCCTTAAGATCGGAGATATTGAAAAACGTTATGACAAGGCCATCAATTCTGTCGTCTAATGTGCGATAAGGCATAATGCGAATGGAAAACCAGCGTCCGTCTTTAGTAGGAATTTGTTTTTTTATATAGACGAGAGTCTTAAGTACGTTAAGAGCATCAGCAGGTAAATCGGGATAAATAAGATCCGAAACAAGGTCGGTAATAGGTCTGCCTATATCGCTTTTTATCAGTTTAAAAATCTTAACCGCCTGCACGGTAAACCGACGGATGTTAAGTTTTTTATCGAGAAACAGAGTAGCAATATCGGTGCTGTTGAGAAGGTTTTTCATGTCACTGTTCACACTTGTGAAGTCTTCTATTTTAGACTGCAATTCAGCATTTAAGGTTTGAAGTTCTTCATTAAGGCTTTGCATCTCTTCTTTGGAACTCATTAGTTCTTCATTTGTAGATTGCAGTTCTTCATTTGTAGATTGCAATTCCTCATTTGTAGATTTTAGCTCTTCCTGCGATGATTGCATTTCTTCAAGAGTATCCTGTATTTTTTCCCGTGCATACTTTAACTCTTTTTCCAGCTCTAATTGTCTTTCATTGCTTAAAGTCTTCTTTTCTTTGAGTGCCTGAATTTTAGTATTTTTAATTTCATCTAAATCAGTGAAGATTATCATTAACATACCATTCAGAGGCTCCGGTTTACTAAGCCACTGAATGTGCACATTTAAGGATTGATAGCCGCCATTTGCACCTATTCTGATATTATGTAAAACAACGGATTCTTTTTTCAATATAGCTTTTCGGAAAGCTACAGGAAATTCAGCGCGCAAACCTTCGCGTAACATTGCGAAAATATTCATATTTGCTTTACCGACAGCAGGCTCGAGATATTTTCCTGTCCGTCCGCTTATATATATAATATCGCCATGTTCATTTACAAGGACTCCGGCCGGTGAATAATGCTGCAATAAAAGCTGATCGGCAAGTGTTTGAATATTTCGGGCTGGTCCGGAAGGGACTTCTTTATCAATTATTTCTGTCTTTGTCCTGGGAAATGTATTAACAGGAAAATCAACTGTCTCAGGCGCCAGGATAGTAACTGCACGGTTAAAAATTTTCAATTTCAAATCCAGAGATGTAAAAAGATGACTTTGGGTTCCAAGAGTTTCGGAACTGCCCAATATCATAATACCCGCAGGGCAGAGACTATAGTAAAACAAGCCAATCATCTTCTTTTGCAGTTCTGGTTCCAAATAAATTAACAGGTTCCGGCAAGAGAGGATATCAATCTTGGTAAAAGGCGGATGCATTATAACATTATGTTGTGCAAACACAATCTTTTCCCTTATTTCTGTATTAATGAAATAGCCGTCACCGGTTTTCAGGAAAAAGCGTTTCAGTCGTTCCGGTGAAACATCTTCAGAAATACTTGCAGGGAAAATGCCTTTTCTTGCAATATCTATTGCATCATTGTCGAGATCTGTTGCGAATATCTGTAAAGAAAATCCTCCGTGCGGACTGATTTTCTCAAGAGCTTCTTTAAATACTATGGCTAATGAGTAAGCCTCTTCACCGGTTGAACATCCCGGTACCCATGCCCTGAGAATTGAACCCGGTTCGAGTTTTGATATTATAGCAGGGATAATTGTTTCTTTTATCTTTTCCCATACAGCAGCATCACGGAAAAAACTAGTTACACCGATAAGTAATTCCTTGAAAAGAATTTCAATTTCCTTAGGATTTTCATTCAAAAATGACACATAGGAAGCTATCTTATCAATTTTATGAATATTCATCCGTCTTTCGATGCGACGGTACATTGTATTTTTTTTATACAATGAAAAGTCATTACCGGTATAAGTCCGGAGAAGTAAATTTATTTTTTCAAGTGAACTTTTATCTTTAATCTCTATAGCCGCATCTGATACCAGAATAGGAATGTGTTTAAGAAATTCTGTGAGCCTGCGCAGTAATTCGTTTGGTGAAGCCACAATATCCATAGGAACTGAATTTATGGCATTACGCGGCATGCTGTCGAATTTTGCACTTTCCGGGTCCTGTACCATAACGATCCCGTTTTTTTCTTTTATTGCACGTAACCCTAAGCTGCCGTCTGAGCCCATACCTGAAAGTATAAGACCAACACTCAGTTCTTTCCGGTCATCAGCAAGCGATTGTAAGAAGAAATCAATCGGAAGACGCTGTCCTCGTGCCTGTATTGGTTGAAAAAGATGAAGAACCCCTTTTCTGATCGACATGGTTTTATTTGGCGGAATTACATAGACGCAGTTTGGTCTTACAACCATACGGTCTTTTACCTGGAAAACTTTCATTTTGGAAACCCGCTGAAGCAACTCTGGCAGCATTCCTTTGTGAGTAGGATCGAGATGCTGCACAACAATATATGCCATTCCGCTGTTTTCAGGAACATTTTCCAGAAATAGTTCTATTGCCTCCAGTCCGCCAGCTGAAGCGCCTATACCAACTATAGGAAACAAACCGTTATCAGAATCAGAAGATTTTCCTTTTGCAGATGTCGATTTTATCTTATCTGGTTTCACCTATAAATTCATTTTGAATATTTTATTCTCTTCATTAAACACCTATGATAGTTCATCTTATGATTAAGGGACAATCAATGGTTTCTGAATTTCATTTTTTACAAGTTCGCGGGCCTGCTCTACCCATTTATCCTGCTCGATCCTGCCGGGTATTAATTCAAGTACCTCAGTAATAGTCTCAATATCAGTATGTGTTAGTTTGCTGATCTGACTGAAAGTATATATTCCAAGTGTATTTAAACGTTCCTCAACCCATAATCCAAGTCCATCGATTAGGGTTAAATTATTTGCTTCATATTTATGTGCAATGCCTAACCTGTCGTAATAAATCCTTCCCTTTCTGTTCCTGATACGCTTAAGAAGTTCAGATTTTTTACCTGCAATCCTTATCAATTCCCGGGCCTGAAGTATCCATTCGTCTCTTTCAATTCTGCCGGGGAAATATTCAATTGCTTCAGTGACTGTGGCAATATCTTCTTTGGTAAAATTACTTATCTGCCTGAACGTAAAGATATCGAGTGCATTAAGCTTTTCCTGAATCCATCCTCCAATTCCGCTTATGATAGTCAGATCATCTGCTTCTTCTTTTTTGGCAGTACCTATTCTATCGTAATAAATCCTGTTTTTTCTTTCACTTATACGTCTGAAAAGATCAGCTTTTAATTCTTCATTGCGCACCAGTTCCAGGGCTTGTGTCACCCATTCGTCCCTTTCGATCCTCCCCGAGAAGTATTCGATAGCGTCATTGATTGCCTCAATATCCTGAGGGGAAAAGTTACTTATCTGCCTGAAAGTATAAATATCTAAAGC
>PLMC01000081.1 GCA_003141495.1 Bacteroidales bacterium | reverse complement strand
CCAAGACATCATGGGGTGACGATGATTTTTGTCAGATATTCTATTGCATAATTCCTCCATCTCAAACCGGGCCGGTATATATCCGTGTTTATGATCCTGACACGGGTGGAGACCTTGATGAACTTAAAGGAGAATTTAATACTATAGTTAACTTTTCAATCTATGGAGGGAACGATTGCTGGTCAGATACAGCAGCTCAGGTTCTGAAAAATTCGGAAAATATTAAAAGCGGATATTTATTGTCATCAAAATCATTCGGGAATGAACCTAAATATGATAAAAAGTGGTACAGTTTTGGACCTTTTAATCCTTCTGAAGGAAAGTTTGTTGAAAAACTTGGAGGCCGTGTATTTAAAATCGTTGCACAAGGGATTTCAGGAGATGATGGGAATATATATAAATATTTTTTAAGCACCAGCCCGAATGAAAATGTTGCTGTCGAAGGAGGTAATTGGTTTACCTATAAATATCATTTCAGGTTATCGGATGATCAAAAACACGTATCTCAAATTTATCCTTTTGTGGATGATAAGACAATTTCTATCCAGATCTCAAATTTTGACTGGGATAATGATGGAATAATCCGGATATTTTCAGTTGCCAAAAATGGTATTTTATGCGATGTTTCGGGAGATAACAATTGGGTTATAAGAGAATTTCCAATAGTTGATGAAGAAAAAAATTCGACTGTTGAGATACAATTTATGAAAAATCAATCCGTACAGATAAGAAACAACAATGTTGAGGTTATTGTCAGGAACCAGTATGGAATTTCATTGCCGTTTTATGTTGTACCAATTGGAGGAGTTCCCGTATATTCTCCGAAAATAAGAATGAAATGAGTACTTCAGGCATTTTAGTCACTCCAGGATCCGGCCACTCATCAGTTAAAATGTTTTTATCTCTGAAAAATCTTATAAAAAACTATATTACTTGTAAAGCGATACTGCTTTCTTTCTTTTCGGTTATTTCGCTCTATGTATTTTCCCAGGATTATAATTTCCGGAACTTCAATTCAGAAGATGGATTAGCTCAATCTTATGTTTATTCCATCATCCAGGATGTGCATGGTTATTTGTGGATTGGTACAGATAATGGATTATCGAGATATAATGGTTTTATATTTGAAAACTATCTAACTGCTGACTCACTGGCAAACAGTTTTATAACTTGTAGTATAAGCGATGATGGATGCCTGTGGTTTGGTCATAATAACGGTGGCTTATCTTATTTCAATGGGAGCAAATATCACGCTGTTAATTTACAGCAACCGAATCTTAGCCCTGTAACCCATTTTGCAAAAAGTTCTGATGGCCTGATCTGGGCAAGTACCTATTCCAATGGATTATTGAAGTTAAGTAAAGATACAGGAGTGGTAAAACATTTTCTGTTTAAGGATCAGACAATAATAATATCGTTCGATTTTCTTGATGATAATCAATTGCTCGTTGCTACAAATTCGGGTTTATTATTTTGCAGGTTGACAGAATCGGGGGAAATTGAAATACTTAACCGTGTTTCAGGAATTCCTGAATCAAAAGTAACATGCATTCAAAAAATGAGGAACAAATCCGGATTTTATATTTCTACCGAAAATGATGGCATATTTGAATTCACTAAGGAAGGAAACATGTTTAAAGTTTTGAGAATAATTTCAGATCCGGATTATAACTTCACCGGTATACAATCTATTTATGAAGACAGCAGGTCAGATTTGTGGTTATGTTCATTTGGAATGGGGCTCATAAAAATGAGTCATTCTTCAGCAGGGAAGACAACAAAAATTAAATATTTCAACAAGGCCAACGGATTTCCTGCAGATAACGTAAAAACCGTTTTTGAGGACTATGAAGGAAACATTTGGAGTGGCAATTTTGGACATGGACTGACACTGATTACACCTAAAACCTTTTCTGTTTATTCATTTGGTAATACTTTATATGGGAATAGCGTTTTCTCATTCTACTTCGATCAGAAATACAAGTGGATAGGCACTGAAAATGGTCTGGTTAAAATGGATCTCTTTACCAATACAATTGTTAAGTTCTACGGTGTAGGCAGTGGATTGCCAAAAGATAAGGTTACAACGATATACTCCACCGATGGAAAAGAACTTTGGATTGGAACCGGTGAAAATGGTGTATTTCGTATGGAGACAGGGAACGATAAAATTCTTAAGTATCCTATTGAGAATGGAGTGCTTGAAAACTCTGTAACCACAATAACAGGAAAAGGAGAACAGGTTTGGATAGGTACCCGAAAAGGCTTATGGAATATTAATTCTGTTACCAGAAATAAAAAATGGTATTCTATTAACCAGGGAGGCTTACCACATAATTATATTAACAATTTATTTATAGACAGAACGGGAAGATTATGGGTAAGTACTCCAGGCAGTACACTGGCTTATATTGAGAATGAAAAGGTCTTTAAGATACCTGTAAATTCTCGCAGCGGTAATTTGACCTTAGGTCCAATCACTGAAGATCAAGACTCCCGGATCTGGGTAGGATCAAACGGGAATGGTATTTTTATGATACAGTCAGATTCTATAGCTAATCTTACGACAAAAGAAGGCCTGTTCTCCAATTTTTGCTATTCAATTATTTGTGATGATCATAAAAACATATGGGTTGGTCATAAAGGTGGATTAAGCAGGATCAGAATGATCGATTTCTCCATTAAACCCATCCAGCATATAGAAGGAGGAACTGAAAGTTTTTTGTTTAATCCAAATGCGATAATTAAGGATCACCAGGGAAAAATCTGGTTCGGATCGAATAAAGGGATGATTTCATATGATCCCTCAATGGAGTATCCCCAATTAATACCACCGGTTTTAGGAATAACTCTGATTAAGATTAATGATGATGAAAAGGAGATTACAGATAAAATATTACTCTCTCCCGGAAATTACAAAATCAGAATTGATTTTTTGGGTGTCAGTTTAAAAGATCCGGCGCTTGTTACCTATCAGTACAAACTGGAGGGTTATGATCAGTGGTCTGAAATTACAAAAAACACAAGTACCACCTTTAATCATTTAACAGAAGGGGACTATACATTTCTCTTGAAAGCCTCAAGTGGAGATGGCGCTGTATCGTTAAACCCTCTGACAATTAGTATTATCATAAAGAAACCGGTATGGAAGAAATGGTGGTTTTACCCTATAAATGTTCTACTTCTGATTATCCTGACTTTCATTTACATAAAAAGACGTGAATATAGATTCCTGGCTGAAAAAAGAATACTAGAAAAAAAAGTCCGGGAAAGGACGTATGAAATTCAAACTCAGAAAAATGAAATTGAGTTACAACGGGATCTGATTAATGAAAAGAATGCCAGCATCACTTCAAGTATAAAGTATGCAAGCAATATTCAAAATGCAGTTTTACCTCCCATCGAATTCATAGATAAATTATTGCCCGACAATTTTATCCTGAGTAAGCCTAAAGACATTGTAAGCGGTGACTTTTACTGGTTGGCAGAGAAAGATAATAAAATTGTATTTGTTGTAGCCGACTGTACAGGACATGGCGTCCCTGGTGCATTTATGAGCCTTATGGGAATTACTTTATTAAATGAAATAGTAAATGTTCAGGGAATCACAAGATCAGATGCCATAATCACAAAACTGCGTGAAAGTTTAATTAATTCCCTTCAGCAAAGCAGAAAAGATATTCCTACCTCAGATGGGATTGACATATCCCTGTGTGTGATGGATCAGCAACAAAAAAGAATTCAATACACCGGAGGGATGAATAATCTTATTTTCATTCGCGATGGAAAACTTGAGGTAATTAGGGGGGATCGTTCCTCTGTATGTGTTGTATATGACAATTCAGATCCCTTTACAATGAAAGAAATTGATTATAAAAAAGGAGACGTATTATACCTTTTTTCCGATGGATATCAGGATCAGTTTGGTGGGGAGCATGACAGGAAGTATTTTGTACACAGGTTTTATACTTTGTTGTTAGACATCCATAGAAAACCAATGGTTAAACAAAAAGAAGCGCTGGAAAAAAATCTTAAGGAATGGATGGGAGATAATATTCAGACAGATGATATTACAGTTATGGGAATCCGTTTATAAGAAACAAAACATTAAAATTCAGAGTTGTAAAGCAACAAGACTGGTGGATTAGATGGAATCATTGTATATCCTTACTCTCCATATTTGAAGAATTCTATTTATCATATCGGAAAGAATTCAGAATAAATCACTTTTGTACACATGATCATAAGTAGTTCATAATTTCCTTAAATGTAGGAATTATGTAACTTTTTACTATAGTTATGTAATTTCTCATCCCACAAAAATAATTTACTTTATGACCTTATAATCAGTCTAAATAAGCTTTATCATGAACATTTGTAGAAGGGTAATGGTTTATGAACTGAGATTGTATTCCAAATAATCCTTAATGGAAAACTTTTTTTATAAATGATTCATAACCAATTGTAAACGAGTGAATGTTGTACTGTTGTTGAGTTAGGAAACATAGAGAAGTTTTTCATTGAGAAAGTGAAATTAACTTCAACTTTTTCGTATGGAAGTTGTTCTTTATTTATTTTGATAAAAATGGCTCTGACTTATGAAAAAATTATTCCTGTTTTTTATTTCTCAGGTTATTCTTCTGCCGGTGTTTTCACAACAACAAGTTAAAGGGAAGATTACGGATGACAAGAATATTCCGGTTGCCGGTGCTTCGGTTCAGGTTAAAAATACGTTACGAGGCACTTTCAGCGATGTGGATGGAGGTTTTGTCATTGTTGCTTCTTCAAATGACACTTTAGTCTTTTCAATGTTGAGTATGGCGACTCAAATTATACCCGTTGCAGGTCAAACTGTTATAAATGTAAAACTTCTCGAGGAATCAAAGGCATTGAATGAAGTTGTGGTGATTGGTTATGGAACTGTTAAAAAAAGCGATCTGACAGGATCAGTAGCCTCGATAAAATCTGTTGATCTCACGAAAATTACTTCCTTAAATCCGGAGCAGGGATTGCAGGGTAAAGTAGCTGGCGTTCAAGTGTCCAGTTCTTCCGGAGCACCCGGAGCTGTGCCTTCAATTCTCATCCGTGGAGTGGGTACATTTAACAATAGCGCCCCGATTTTTGTGGTTGATGGAGTTATCCTGGATGACATTTCCTTTCTTAACTCACAGGATATTGAGTCCATGAATATTCTCAAAGATGCGTCAGCCACAGCCATATATGGTTCCCGTGGAGCTAACGGTGTTATACTGGTAACCACCAAAACAGGGCAAAAAGGACAGAGTAAAGCTGTCTTTAATTATTCAGGAGAATACAGCGTACAGATTTTGGAAAAGAAAATTGATTTGCTATCGGGTAGGGATTATGCAACTGTGGTTAATGAAATTACCCCAACCTATAACAATGTTGATCTGGTTCCAAACACCAACTGGCAGTCGCTTATTTTTCATCCGGCTTCAATTCAAAGCCATCAGTTATCTGCCTCAGGAGCTACGGAGTTAACCCAGTATTATGTGAGCATGGGTTATTTCAAACAGGAGGGGATAGTTGATAAATCAAGCTATGAGAGGGTCACTTTCAAATTAAATAATAC
>PLMC01000110.1 GCA_003141495.1 Bacteroidales bacterium | reverse complement strand
CTCTGTTTATTGCCTTTTCCTGTGACCACAATAAATTCTTCACCATAGTGTAAATCTGTCAGACGCAGATTAACCAGTTCCGAAACCCTGAGTCCGCAACCATAAAGCGTTTCAATGATAGCTTTATTCCTGTGGCCTTCGGGTTTACTGAGATCAATTTGATCGATTATCCTGTCAATCTCAATAACAGACAATACTTCGGGAAGTTTTAGTCCGATTTTTGGCGATTCTATCAGTGAGGCAGGATTCTCTTCAATTTCTCCTTCGATAAGAAGAAATCTGAAGAAGGCTCTGATACCTGAAAGTACCCTTGATTGCGTACGTGTGTTTAAATTATTGCTGCCGTACCATGCAAGAAATGCTTTGAGATCCGGATATACCACATTTACAGGTGAAATGTCATTTCCTGTTCCAATAAAGTACTTTTCGAGTTTATAAACATCATTCAGATAGGCTTCAATACTGTTGTCCGAGAGTGATTTCTCAAGCCTGAGGTATGTTTCAAAATTTCGGAATGACTGTTTCCAGGTGAGGCTCATAAACTTCTATAAAATATCTGCCTGCAAAGTACAACAAAATAGCAGATTATACGATTAAGCGCTACAGCCTCTTTAAGTTCATTGCTTAAATATTTTTTCCTATTTTTACTTCATAATATGACTATCAGTAATTATACCTTTGCGAACCTTAGTTATAACCTTTGTGTACCTTTGTGGTAAAACAAAATTATTATTAACCACCAAGGAGTACTAAGTAAGTCTCAAAGTAAAACAAAGGGATGAAAGATTAAATCATATCACTTTATGCATATAGAAATAATAAATGGCCCCAACCTGAATCTTCTTGGCAGGAGAGAACCTGAAAAGTACGGAAACTCTTCTTTTGAAGATTATCTTTCAGGTCTTAAATCACGTTATCTTGATATCGACCTCAATTATTATCAGTCGAATATAGAAGGCGAGATTGTAAATGAGATTCAGAAATCAGGATTTTCAGCAGATGGAATAATCCTGAATGCCGGTGGCTATACTCATACTTCCGTTTCAATTACGGATGCAATAGCAGCGATTAAAACACCTGTTATTGAAGTTCATATAACAAATATTGCAGCCCGGGAGGAGTTTCGTCACACCAGCCTGATAGGAAGAAATTGTACAGGCAGTATTTCAGGATTTGGCCTGGATAGTTACCGGCTTGCCGTTGAGGCGCTGATAGAAATATTCAACTCAAAGAAAAAATAATTTATGGACGCTAAAAGAACTAAGATTGTTGCCACCATATCTGATAAAAACTGTGAATCAGGTTTTATAAAGGAACTGTATGAAGCCGGGATGAATGTTATAAGGATAAACTCGGCACATCTCGATATTGAGGGAGCTCTCAGGATAATTAAGAATACCCGTGCAGTATCTGATAAAATTGCAATTCTTATTGACACCAAAGGTCCAGAAATACGAACCACAATCTGCGACGCTCCTATTCCGCTTAAGAAAGGAGCCACAATCAATATTATAGGAGATCCTGGGAAAAAGAGCTCCCCCGAAGCAATATATGTTACCTATAAGGATTTTTCTTCAGATATTCCTCTCGGATCCCTTATTCTCATGGATGACGGAGAATTAGAGCTCAGGGTTTTAAGAAAACATGGAGAAGCGCTGGAGTGTACGATTGAAAATGACGGGATGCTCACATCAAGAAAAAGTGTTAATATTCCAAGTGTTAAGATTCAGCTCCCATCACTTACTGATAAGGATAAAGACTTTATTGCAATGGCTGTAAAGAATAATGTTGATTTCATAGCACATTCATTTGTAAGATCAAAACAGGATGTGATTGATGTTCAGGCTGTCCTTAATTCTTTTAAAAGCGGTATAAAGATAATTGCCAAGATCGAAAATCAGGAAGGTGTTGATAATATCGATGATATTCTTGAAAATGTATATGGTATAATGGTTGCCAGGGGTGACCTTGGTATTGAGATCCCATATGAAAAAATTCCGGGCATTCAGAAGATGATCATTACAAAATGCATAATATCAAGGAAACCGGTTATTGTTGCAACTCAGATGCTTCATTCGATGATAACCAACCCGCGTCCGACGAGAGCGGAAGTTAGTGATATAGCCAGTGCAATTTATTCCCAGACAGATGCAATTATGCTCAGCGGCGAAACTGCCAACGGAAAGTATCCTGTTGAATCTGTAAAAACCATGACTAAAGTGGCCCTTGAGGTTGAGAAGAATAAAGAAAAATTTATGAATATTCCATACCTGAATGTCACCGGTGAAATATCGGCATACCTAGCAAAAGTTGCCGTAAAAACTGCATTCAGAATCGGTGCAAGGGGAATCATAGCAGATACTTCCGGTGGTAGGACAATAAGGGATATGGCTTCATACAGGGGTATAAACCTGATTCTTGCTCAATGCTATTCTGAAAGTACAATGAGAGAATTAGCACTTTCATACGGTGTTTATCCAAGTTACCAGATTAAGAAAAAATCGGTTGATGAGTTTATTCATATAGCCTTGAGAGACCTTACTAAAACACATAATTTAAAAAGTGATGATATTGTGGTCGTTCTTGCTGGTAACTTTTCCGGAGGGACGGGTTTTTCATTTATTGAGGTTGGATCGGTTCAGTATCTGAAAGATCGTGTAAGTATTAAAGATTGATCAATAATTGGTCTGATTTTTGATGTATAATTCAGGTCTGGACCTGGCAAAAAATGTCGAATATTTACTTATGATCAAACATTTCGAATAAAAAGTTTAATAATCTTCACATATATCAAAGCTATCTTTTAAAATAAAATAATCTAAGGTGTGAAAAAGCTTATAATAAAGAAATCTTTCTTAGCCGTACTGGTATCTTTTTGTTTTGCCAGTCTGAATGCTACACACAACCGAGCAGGTGAAATCACTTACAAGCAATTATCGGACCTGACCTATGAGATCACTATAACTACATTTACTTACACTCTGAGTTTTGCCGATCGGCCCACACTTAATGTTGAGTGGGGCGACAATACAACTTCTGTCGCACCAAGAATACCGCCCAATTTAATTCTGCCGAACTATTACAGGAGGAATATCTATATAATAAATCATACTTATCCAGGCCCTGGAATATATAAGATAGTGGTGCAGGACCCAAACAGGAATCTNNATCCTTACAGTAAATCCGGCAATGGGTCGCGACAATTCCCCCATACTACTGAATCCTCCGTATGATAAAGCTGCTTATCACTATTTATTTATTCATAATCCTTCAGCATTTGATCCTGATGGGGATAGCCTGTCCTATAACCTCACAGTTTGTACACGCGAAGATGCAAGACCTATAATAGGGTATACCTTACCCCCGGCAACCCATTCAATAAGAGTAGATTCCATCAGCGGTGACCTTATCTGGGATACCCCGGCTGACACGGGGAAATTTAATGTAGCTATGGATATAAATGAATGGCGAAATGGGAAAAAAATCGGAGTGATCGAACGCGACATGCAGATAGAAGTTTACAATACCAACAACAAACCCCCTGTTAACGGTCCTCTTAAAGATTATTGTGTGCAGGCAGGCGATACCATTGATTTCCTGTTTACAGCTACCGATCCAGATAAGGATTTGTTAACACTTAATGCTTCATCAGGTGTCTTCGGGCTTGGATCATGTAAAGCTACTTTTACCAAAGTAGATTCTGTAGCAGGATTTGCATCCTCCAGATTCCGCTGGATTACTTGTTATGAAGCTGTGAGAAAACAACCTTATAACGTGATCTTTAAATCTGATGACTCTAATGCTGATGTCAAACTGGCGGATATTAGTAATATAAATATCAGAGTACTTGGCCCGGCACCGCATCTCCTGAATGCAGTTCCGGAAGGTAAATCGATCAGAGTCATCTGGTCTGCATACGTTACTAATGTTATAACCGGATTCAACATTTACAGAAGGGAAGGAGCATCTACTTTCAAACCGGATTCTTGCACTGCAGGTATACCTGCATCCACGGGATTTATTAAAGCAGGGTATATTGCCGGAAGTTCCACTAAATCATTTGTTGATAATGATAACGGACAGGGATTACAGTTCGGTAAGGAATATACTTACAGGATTGTCGCTGTTTATCCGAACGGAACCGAAAGTAAAGCTTCAAATGAGATTACATCAACTCTTGTATCCGGAATACCGGTAATAAGAAATGTTAGTGTAAGGAATACAGATCCAGTGACTGGATGGATTTTCCTCTCATGGAAAAAACCGCAAAAACTCGACACTATTCCTGCA
>PLMC01000061.1 GCA_003141495.1 Bacteroidales bacterium | reverse complement strand
TCTAAATATGAGATTTTGACTAATTGTTAATTTATAAGGATAAGAAATCAGGAAATTTTAAAAATCAAAAACCTCCATCCAGAACTTAACCCAGATGGATGTGAATAATTTAATTTTCAATAATTTGCCTTATATAGATGATTTATAACATTACCCTTCTTGATGTTTAAGAACAAATCCGACACAAAAAAAGCCAGAGCTCCGCTCAAGCTTACCCACCTACATGAAATTGTTGCATGTTGGCTACTCAGGCTTCTTCCAGTCCAGAAGAGCTATAGTGCTCTGTAGTTCCTTTAACCTGATGTAACCTTCCAGACTTGATAAGGTCTTATGTCCTGTCTGTAGCATGACCAAGTGTACAGGCATACCATCTGTGATGTTATTCGTCGTAAAAGTCCTTCTACCTGTATGACTTGAGACTAAAGTGTGTCTTTCTGCAGTCTTTGTGACTAATTTACCACCTTTAGTGACAGAAGTGGTGTACATGTCAGTTATCTCAGCTTCCTGACAAACTTTCCTTATATTTTTGTTTAGAGCTTGATTTGCTTCGATTGCAGGAAGTTTCCAGTTATATCTCTGCATGATCTCAATAATCTCAGGTGCTATCTTGACTTTAGCATTCTCTTTCGTCTTATTTGACTTGTATTCCCAAATCTTACTGTCTTTCATAATACTTCTGAATTGCTGCCAGTCACTGACTCTAGCTCCAGTATAACAGGAAAGAAGGAAGTAATCTCTAACTACAGCTAATTCTGTAGAAGAAAGCTGCTTCTTTGCTATTTTCTCCAGTTCAAGTCTTGATAAAGCTATCTTATCCGTTGTATATCCACTTCTCTTGAACTTTCTGTACTTTATGTTCTTATGTAGCTCTGCATCGAAAGCTGAGGCCATAATCTTCTTAATCCACTTCAAGTGACTAGATATAGTAGACTGCATGTAGTTTTTATCAGTTTTGCACCAGCTTACAAACGATTTATAAAAGTCACCGTCTATCTGATTGAAAGTAGGATTTTTTTGACCGAAGTAAGATATAAGAGTGTTGTATGTGCTTTTACAGTGACTACCTGTAGAGCCTGTCAACTTCTCATACTCCAGCTTGAAATACTCAAGAAAGCTCAGTCCCATATCTTTTAGAACTGGCTTACCAGTAGTCTCGATCTCATAGAGCTCCTTCAGCCTTGGTATGTCACCTCCACCCTCAGCTTTGAGTTTGACTACAGCCATAACAAGACACTGTTGACAGTGTGCCAACTCATCGTTAACTGTAAGACCGTTGTACTCAACCCTGCTAGACTTAGCCCACTTACCAGTCCAGTTCTTTTCAGATACTCTCATACCTGTAGATGCTCTAAATCTCTTACCTGCAATATGGTAGTGAATAAAGATGTCACCTGTTTTCAAATCCCTGTTAAACTTTACCATAATTGCGTATATTAGTACTCCACAAATATAGAAAAGATTATGACACTACGGACGTTTTACGGACGTTTTATACAGTTTAAGTATCAATTAGATAGGTTTTCGGACGTTTGGAAAGCCACCATGCCAAAATTTCATGGTGGACAACCTGTCATCATTTGCGACGTTTTTAGTCCGTTAATTTAAAATTTGTGAGATTACCTTTGTGGTAAATGTTTTTTAAACACAAAGGACTCAAAGTAACACAAAGTACAATGCGATAAAAAAATACCTCGTTACAATTGAATAAAATCTTGTTATGCAAAAAATAATTACCATCAGCACAGACTGTCAGAACGGTTTATATGATATCACCTCTGAGGTTGTATCATTAATAAAAGAAAGTAAAGTTAAAACGGGGATCGCTTCGGTTTATGCCAAAGGATCAACAGCTGCAATAATGATTCAGGAAAACTGGGATCAGTCTGTCCAGAATGACGTTATCACTCTTCTTAAGAAGATTATCCCTTCAGGAATATGGGAGCACGATCACCAGGATAATAACGGGGATGCCCATTTAAAAGCTGGCCTTGTAGGGGCCTCTGAAACAATTCCGATAACAGATTATAAGCCCGGGTTATCTACCTGGCAGAATATATTTTTTTGTGAATTTGACGGACCCCGTGAAAAGAGAGAGATTGTGGTTACAATTATCGAGGACCGGTAACCAGGTATCAGCTTTCTGATACTGAAGCGGAGACTGAGGCAGAGGCAGCTATAATGTTATCCATAAATCTGCAGTAGGTTCTTCTTCCGATAGCTGATGCCTTAAAAAGCCTCTTATAATCTTTCCTGGAAAGGTTCTTCCAGTCTTCGGCTGTCATAAGTCCGACCTCTGCCGGGAGTTCAAATTCAGGATTTTTATGGGGCTTTGCTTTTTTATTCCAAGGGCACACTTCCTGACATCTATCACAACCGAAAACTCTTCCTTCCAATTTGCTGACAAGATCATCCGGAATTAGAGATTTTGATTCGAGAGTCAGAAAGGCTATGCACTTCCGGGAATCAATGGTCTTGTTATTGTTAATAGCCCCTGTTGGACATGAATCGACACATAACTTGCATGCTCCGCAATTATCTTCTTCCGTGGCTTGATCATACTCAAGGTCAATATTAACAACGATGACTCCAAGGAAGAAAAAAGATCCTATTTCCCTGTTTATCAATAATGAATGTTTTCCGGGCCATCCCAGACCAGCCTCTCTGCCCCAGGCTTTCTCGAGGAGAGGTGCGGAATCCACATAAGATCTTACAAAAGCATCCGGATGAATGCTTTTAATAAAGTCACGGATTTTATTAAGCTTCCCCCTTATAACGTCGTGATAATTAATCCCATAAGCATATCTGGAAATCACAGGGACGCCATTGCCTCCCTGCATTTTCTCAGAGTAATAATTCAAACCGGTAACTATAATTGATTTTGCACCGGGAACCAGAATCCGCGGGTCGGTCCTTTTTTCAATATTGTGACCAAGATAAGTCATATCTCCGTTCATGCCGGCATAGGCCCATTTTGTAAGGATCGGTCTGTGTTCATCGAGCGATCTTGCCCGTGCTATACCACAGAGATCGAATCCAACTTCAGCTGCATATTCTTTTATAAGTACTGAAGAGGATTTATCAACTGAAGTATTCATCTATGATGTATTTAAAGGAATCCAAGTTCAAGTTTAGCTGTATCGCTGAGCATACTCTTGTCCCATGGAGGATTAAAGGTAAGTTTAAGATCACAATCCTTAACACCCTTTGTTCCTGCTACCTTATATTTAACTTCCTCAAGAAGATCTTCTGCCATAGGGCAATTTGGTGCAGTAAGAGTCATAGTGATATGTGCAACATGATCATCATCAACATTGATCTCATATATAAGGCCTAGATCATATATATTTACAGGAATTTCCGGATCATATATGCTCTTCAGCACTTCTCCGATTCTGGTTTCAATTTCCAATTCTTCAGACGGATCCATATTATAAATTTAAATATTTTTTACATTATATGCCATAGCATATAATTTCATTTGACGAACCATTGAAAGCAATCCGTTGGAACGGGTCGGAGAGAGATTTTGCCTCAGTCCTATCTTATCAATGAAATACAGATCGGTCGATATTATCTCCTGCGGTGACCGGTTTGATAAAACTTTAATAAGCAAAGCTACAATCCCTCTTGTTATAATAGCATCACTGTCGGCAGTGAAAGTTATTAGCTTGCCGTCAAACTTGGGATAGAGCCAAACCTTCGACTGACATCCCTCAATAAGAAAATCCTTTACTTTATACTTCGGATCAATAACAGGCAGTTCTTTACCAATATCGATCAGCAGATTGTACTTATCCATCCAGTCATCGAACTGGGAAAACTCCTCAATAATATTATCCTGTACTTCAGAACTTGTCATATAAATAATTTAGGCAAACATACTTTTCACTTTTTCAATACCTTCAGCAAGAGTGTCAATCTCCTCTTTTGTATTATAAAAACATAATGAAGCCCTCACTGTACCCTCGATACCATAATGGTCCATCACTGGCTGAGCACAATGAGTTCCGGTTCTGACAGCTATACCCATTTTATCGAGAATCATACCGGTGTCATACTGGTGTATATCTTTAATATGAAACGAAATTGTCGAAATCTTCATCTCAGATGTGCCATATATATTCACCCCCTCAATCGCTGATAATCTGCTGGTTGCATATGAAAGAAGTTCTTTCTCCCTTGATGCAATGTTTTCCCTTCCTATACCAGAGACATAATCAAGCGCACTGGCCAGACCAATTGCAGCAGGATAATTCATTGTACCTGCTTCAAACTTAAAAGGCAGTTCGTTATAGGTAGTTTTTTCAAAGGTAACCTTATCTACCATATCTCCGCCTCCCTGAAAAGGGGGCAGTTCGGAAAGCCATTTCTCTTTACCATATAGTATACCTATACCATTTGGCCCATATATTTTGTGACCCGAGAAAACATAAAAATCACTTTCCATTGTTTTCACGTCTACAATTCCATGCTGAACTCCCTGGGCTCCATCAATAAGAACAGGAACATTGATATGATGTGCTGCAGCAATAATCTCTTTGACAGGAAGAATTGTTCCCAGCGCATTGGACGCCTGTGTGACAGACACAATTCGGGTTTTTGACGAAAGCAGTTTATAGTACTCTTCAAGGATTATCTCTCCGTTGTCATTTATGGGTATAACCCGTAAAACAGCTCCTTTCCTTTCGCACATCATCTGCCAGGGCACAATATTAGCATGATGCTCCAACTGGCTGAGGATTATCTCATCGCCTGGTTTGATATATTTTTCACCGAAGCAGAAAGCAATTCCATTGATTGAACCGGTAGTACCTGATGTAAAAACTATTTCCTCTCTTTTGTCGGCATTTATGAATGATCTTACTTTTTCCCTGGCTTTCTCATAAGCCTCGGATGACATATCGCTTAAGAAATGCACTCCCCGGTGAATATTGCCATTATACGACTCGTATACTTCATCTACTGCATCAAGAACGCACTGCGGTTTTTGAGTAGTTGCACCGTTATCGAAATAAACAAGTGGCTTGCCATAAACTTTCCTGTTCAGAATTGGAAAATCGGCCCTTATTTCAGCTATATCTTTCATTGAATTTTCAGGTTACATGCATTTCACCAGACAGCTGGCACATCTCGATAATTCGCCTTTCAACCGTTGCATTACAAGGTTATCCATTCTTTCACGAAGCGCCTCGATCTTTATATTCTGAATTACTTCGTGAGCGAATCCAAACATCAGCATAAGCCTGGCCTCACGTTTATTTATTCCGCGTGACTGAAGATAAAACAGGGCATCATCATCAAGCTGGCCAATCGTTGCACCATGACTGCATTTTACATCATCTGCAAAAATCTCGAGTTGCGGCTTTGTGTCCATCTTTGCATCGTCGGTGAGAAGGATATTGTTATTCTTCTGATACGCAAACGTGCCTTGAGCATCAGGACGAACAAGGATACGACCGTTAAAGGCTCCTGTCGACATATCATCAAGAACCCCTTTAAACAACTGATTACTTGTGCAGTGAGGAAATGCATGATCGACATTTACAAAGTTATCGATATGTTGCCATTTATCTGCCAGGAATAAACCATACGAATAACTTTCTGCACCCTCACCTCCAAGGTAATGGTATGTATTGTTGCGTATCAGGCCACCGTGAAGAGTTATATTATTTGAAGAGGTGACGCTGTTTTTCTCCTGATGAATAAATGTATTTGTTATTTTACATGCATTATTATGCTCATTCTGTACTCTTATAATATCGAAATGAGCATTTTCACCCACAAACACCTCGGTAACAGCATTTGTAAGAAACTTCTGAGGTGCGAGTGTGTGGTCACAGATTATGATGGAGAATTTTGAATTCTTCTCTGCAATTATTAGATTCCTTGGCTGATTGAAAGTATCGTTATCTGCTTGAACCAGGTTTACAACCTGAACAGGTCTGGTCATATTTACACCTTCAGGGATAAAAATAAATAACCCGTCTGAAGCCATCGAAGTATTAAGATGTACAAGTCCGTCTGTTTCACTTTTTGCATATTTGCCAAAATGCTTTTCAAATTTGTCTGCAAATTGTATTGCTCCTTCATTGAGGCTGCCGATCCAGACGCCACTTGGTAGCTGACGAAGTTTCTCTTTTAATGTGGGATAAAATCCATTAAGTAAAACTATCCCATAAGCATCAAGATCAGTTACCTCACACCGGAACTCCTCGGCTTTGATAAAATCAGCCGGAACAGGCATAAAATAGTTCTCATAATCGTGATCAAAGAAGATGTTGAGATTTGTATATTTATAAGCTTCGTTCTTCTTTGTAGGGATTCCCAGTTCATTGAATTTATCAAAAGCTGCCGCTCTGAAAGAATTGAAAAAGGGAGAAGATATGCCAGAAATCTTATTAATATTATCTTTATAAAGTTCCAGATATTTTTCTGTTATTTCAGATTTTACGATCATGCTGTTACATTATTTTCAATCTCTTTTTTGATCCAGTCGTATCCTTTTTCCTCCAGTTCAAGTGCGAGTTCTTTACCGGCAGTTTTCACAATCCTCCCATCGTAGAGTACATGAACCACATCGGGTATAATATAATCCAGAAGTCTTTGGTAATGAGTTATTACGATGAAAGAATTATCGGGATGTTTAAGCTTGTTTACCCCATTGGCCACAATTCGTAAAGCATCAATATCGAGTCCGGAATCAGTTTCATCAAGAATAGCAAGCTTTGGTTCAAGCATTGCCATCTGGAAGATCTCATTCTTTTTCTTTTCTCCGCCTGAAAATCCTTCATTTACGGACCTGTTAGCAAGTTTTGAATCTATTTCAACAAGTTCTTTTTTATCACGCATCAATTTAAGAAAATCGGAAGCAGAGAGCGGTTCGAGACCGTTATGTTTACGATGTTCATTAATAGCCGTTTTCATGAAGTTTACCATGCTTACGCCTGGAATTTCAATAGGATACTGAAATCCCAGGAATATTCCCTCCTTTGCCCGGTCTTCAGGTGACATATCGAGAAGGTTTTTTCCCAGATAAGTAATTGTACCTTCTGTTACCTCCACAAATTCCCGCCCGGCCAAAACTGCTGCAAGAGTGCTTTTCCCTGATCCGTTTGGACCCATTATAGCATGAATCTCTCCCGGTTTAACCTCAAGGCTTATTCCTTTTAAAATACTTTTGCCCTCAATTGAGGCTTTTAAATTATTAATAATCAACATGATAATATTTTATTGTAATAACTTATTATTCTATCCTACACTGCCTTCCAGGCTTATCTGGAGAAGCTTCTGGGCCTCAACTGCAAATTCCATCGGAAGTTTATTAATTACCTCGCGTGCATACCCGTTAACAATGAGTCCTATCGCATCTTCAGTTGAAATGCCTCTCTGATTGCAGTAAAAAATCTGATCCTCCCCGATCTTGGAGGTTGTTGCTTCGTGCTCTACAATTGCTGTTGAATTATCAACCTCCAGGTAAGGGAAGGTATGAGCCCCACATTTATCTCCAAGTAACAGGGAATCGCACTGTGAATAATTCCTCGCATTAGAAGCATTTTTTAAAACCTTAACAAGACCTCTGTAGCTGTTCTGACCGTGACCTGCAGAAATTCCTTTTGAAACGATTGTACTCTTTGTATTTTTACCTATATGAGTCATCTTAGTTCCTGTATCAGCCTGCTGGTAATTGTTTGTAACGGCAACCGAATAAAATTCACCCGTGGAATTATCTCCCCGCAAAATACAGGAAGGATATTTCCATGTTATAGCAGAGCCGGTCTCTATCTGTGTCCATGAAATCTTTGAGTTTTCTCCTTTGCACATTCCTCTTTTAGTAACGAAATTGAAAACTCCGCCTTTGCCTTCTTTATCGCCGGGATACCAGTTCTGAACCGTAGAATATTTCACTTCGGCATTTTTTTCAGCTACTATTTCAACAATTGCTGCATGAAGCTGGTTTTCATCCCTCGAAGGAGCAGTACATCCTTCAAGATAGCTGACGTAGCTTTCTTCATCTGCTATAAGAAGTGTCCGTTCAAACTGGCCTGTATTTGCCGAGTTGATCCTGAAATAAGTTGAAAGTTCCATAGGGCATCTTACTCCCTTCGGGATATAGCAGAATGATCCATCGCTGAAAACAGCAGAGTTAAGGGTGGCGAAAAAATTATCGGTATAGGGGACTACAGAACCCATATATCTCTTTACCAGGTCGGGATACTCCTTAACTGCGTCACTGAATGAACAGAAGATAATTCCCATTTCAGCAAGAGTTTCCTTGAAAGTTGTTTTCACTGAGACACTGTCAATCACAGCATCCACTGCCACACCGGCAAGGTGTTTTTGTTCCTCCAGAGGTATGCCCAGCTTGTCAAATGTCCTTTTCAGTTCAGGATCTATATCGTCAATATTTTTAAGGTTTTTTCTTTCTTTAGGAGCTGCATAGAAAATAATCTCCTGGTAATTAATCGGAGGTATTTTAAGATTCGGCCATGTTGGCATTTTCATTGTAAGCCAGTGGCGATATGATTTCAGTCGGAAATCAAGTAACCATTCAGGTTCATTTTTTTTAGCAGAAATAATCCTTACTACTTCCTCACTTAAGCCTTTCGGGATCCTGTCCATTGCAATATCGGAATAGAATCCATATTTATATTCGGTAGTAGTTACATCATTTATTATTTTATCCTGGTCTTTTTCCATAACAATTATTATCAAGCACTTAACTTATTATGAATAAATTATTTCGATTTATTCATTCAATGGATTTTTTTCGTTTACCCCTTCCCCCAGAGGGAGCGAAAAAAATCACAATTAAGTCCCCCTTGGGGGGTTTGGGGGTAAAAAATATCTAATCAAAAATCGTTCCGTTAATTGTATTTAATCTAAATAAACATACAAAAATATAAAAAATTGGATTAGTAGAATAAATTCATGGGTAAAATCTACATAAAAGTACTAAGAGACCTGATAAAGGGAAGAACATCAGAAAAGTAGAATTAAAATCCTTATAATCCGTGCTGAGGAGAATAAGAACTGTCACAACTTGTCCCGCTTAGGCGGGAGAGAGACACGGAGAAGCACTGAGTTGCACAGAGAAACACTTACAAAGAATTATATCTTTTTCTTATTTGAATTAATAAGCTAAAAACAGAATGAATAACAAGGAACGCGAAAAAACAACCAGGGCCTATTTGCTTTCCTTATATTCCTTCAGAATGGATTGAAAGATCTCTTTTACCGAAGAAATTTTTGTTGCCCTGAAAGCATTTGCACCGCAGAATGCATAACCATTTTCAAAGTTGCCCTTAAGTGCATTTATAAGCGCAATAATTATACAATAGGGACTTTTTGAAATATCACATGTCTTGATACATTTGAAAGAACATTTTTTGGGTTGTTTTTTTCCTTCCCGGACTTTAGTTATGAAATTGCTAAGGATTGCCCGTCCTGGCATACCAACCGGACTCTTAATGATCTCAATATCTGAACTCTCAGCGTCGATATAAGCCTGTTTGAAAGCAGTAGAAGCGTCACATTCGTCAGTGGTTACAAAACGGGTACCCATCTGAACTCCCGAAGCCCCAAGGTTTAGAATATTATGAATGTCTTCGCCGGTATAAATCCCTCCTGCAGCTATAAGAGGAATTTTAGTGTCATATTTATCTTCAAATATCTTAAGTTCACTTACGATTTCAGGAACAAGCCTTTCAAGAGAATAATCATTATCGAAAATCTGCTCCTCTTTGAAGCCCAGATGTCCGCCAGCTTTGGGACCTTCTACTATAACTGCGTCAGGAAGATAATCATAATTGGCTTTCCACTTTTCACAAATTATTTTAGTTGCTCTTGCTGAGGAAACAATAGGAACGAGCTTTGTAGTGCTGTCCTTTTTTAAAAATGACGGCAGGTCAAGCGGCAAGCCTGCTCCGGCTGTTATTAAATCAACTTTCTCAGAGATTGCTGTTTTTATCATATCTGCGAAATTGGTCATTGCAACCATAACATTGACACCGATTATGCCTAACGTCTTTTCACGTGTTTTGCGTATCTCTTCTTTAAGCCCGTAAATGCTGGCTTCAAGAAAATCAGATGAAAAATCTTTGTACAAAAGTCCAAGTCCGGCGCTTGAGATAACCCCTACTCCACCTTCATTTGCAACTGCGGAAGCGAGTCCTGAAAGAGAAATCCCCACTCCCATCCCACCCTGTATAATTGGAACTGCTACTGCCAGATTCCCAATTCTTAATCCCTTCATTTTGAATTTTTAAAATTTTATCAAAGGTAGACTATTTAACCATTCTTATGTGGGGAAAGACATATTTAATATATATTAAGGGATAAAGGCTCAATGGCAAAACGGCGCAAAGGCTCAATGGCAAAAGGTTCTTTGGTATTTGGTAAGCGGTAAGCTATACTTTATAATTTTCCCGCTGATCTTGCTGATTGTCGCTGATAAAATCGACGTGATCAGCTTTTATCTGCGTAATCTGCGGGAAATTAATTTCTTATTTCAAAAAAACTTAACTTTAGAGTACTAATTTTCAAGATAACTATGAAAAGATCAATAATTGTATCAATAATTCTCATTATGTCGGTCACCGTCGCTACGGCACAAACCGAGAAAGAGATAAAAGCTGAAATTAAGCATGTTACTGTTTTCCCCGACAGAGCCCAGATTGATCACGAAACAACTTTTTCACTCTTACCGGGGAAAAGTGTGCTTAAGCTTTCAGGTCTCTCGCCCTATATTGATGTGCAAAGTATTCAGGTTAAAGGTTATGGAGAATTTACAATCCTTTCCGTAAATCATCAGAATAATTATCTGCAGAATCTTGAAGACTCGCCTGAAGTTAAAAGCATAAGGAGCCAAATTGATGAGCTTCAGATCAAAGTTGCAGATGAAAATGCGGCCATAAATGTACTTAAGCAAAAAGAGGCTTTTCTGACAGCTAACAATGCAGTACTCGTAAAGACAACAACATTTTCACTGGAGCAATTTAAAAATTTCATGGATCTATATACTAACAATATGGAACAGATCGCAATGACTTCATTAAAAAAAGACAGACTTATAAAAGATTATAATAAACAAATTTCTGCTCTTCAGAAACAAATAGCCGATAAACTTGGTAAACAGCAACTTCCTTCCGGTGAAATCCTGGTTTCTGTTACAACTGAAAAACAGGTAACCGGGAAACTTACTTTCAGTTATGTAGTAGCAAATGCCGGGTGGTATCCCTCATACGATATCAGGGTTGATGATATAAAAAACCCGGTTGCAATATTTTATAAGGCAAATGTTTATCAGAATTCAGGGGTTGAATGGAAAGATGTTAAGCTTAGTTTCTCAAATGCCACACCATGGGTGGCTGGCGATATTCCTGTATTGAATACATGGTTTGTTGATTTTTATAGTCCTGCGACGATAAGAATCAGAGGATTGGCATCAGCAGCAAAAAGAAGTGAAGCTCCGGTGATGATGGAAAAGGGTGTAAGTGAAAATGCATTGGAGGCAAAAGACCTGGAAGCTTCCCCTGTATCGGTTCAAAAACAAGTAGGAGAAACAACAATTACATTCGACATTGCTATTCCCTACACAGTTCCATCAGACGGAAAAGTTCAGACAGTAGAAATACAACGGATTACTGCACCTGCTGATTATAAATATGTTACAATGCCTAAGCTGTCACCTCTGGCTTATCTTACAGCAAATATCGCCGATTGGGCAAAATTAAGTCTCCAGACAGGTGAGGCTACTCTTTATTTTGAAAACTCTTTCGTGGGAAAATCTACACTTAATGTTAATCAGTTAAAGGATACTCTGACAATTTCTCTTGGAACTGATAACAGTATCCTGGTAAAAAGAGAGAAACGAAAAGATTTCACCAGCAAGAAAGTAATTGGAGCTAATAGAACGGATACCTTTTCATTTTTACTTACTATAAGGAATAATAAATCAAATATGGTCAAGATCACCCTTAACGATCAGATTCCGGTTTCATCGAACAGCGATATTAACGTAGACCCCATTGAATCATCGGGTGGCAAAATTGACCGGCAGAGCGGTGAAATAAAGTGGGAATTTGAAATAAAACCACAGGAAACCAAGCAGGTAATTTTAACATACTCTGTCAAATATCCGAAAGATAAAACCGTGATTCTTGAATGAAATAATAATTAACTATCTATGAATTTTTTGGGAAATCTTATATGGCTGATATTTGGTGGTTTAATCATTGCAATTGAGTACCTTATCGGAAGTCTTGTGCTTATGATAACCATCATCGGTATTCCTTTCGGAATCCAGACTCTCAAAATGGCTTCACTTTCGTTATGGCCCTTTGGTCGTGATACCGTTGTACATTCAAGATCATCGGGTTGCTTGTATGTTATAATGAACATAATCTGGCTGCTTACCGGAGGTTTATGGATAGCGATAACTCATGCAATATTCGGAGTTATTCTCTGTATAACAATTATCGGTATTCCCTTTGGTCTTCAGCATTTTAAACTTACTGCTATTGCATTGTCGCCATTCGGAAGAGATATTGTAAGCAAATAATCGGTGTTGCCTCGATACTCCTTTGTGAAACTTAGTGCAAACCTTTGAGTACCTTTGTGGTGAAAAATATTTTTAACCACAAAAGAACACTAAGTAAGACACGAAGTAGCACAAAGGGAAAACAACAAAATATGGACAAAACTGAAAATAAAAAATCAATTAATGATTTCGGGAAATTTGGTTTGATAGACCATCTGACCAGGAATGTAAAAACAAAAAATAAAACCACCATAATAGGTATTGGAGATGATTCTGCAGTTATTGACTCAGGAGAGAACCTGACTCTTGTTTCAACTGATCTGCTTCTCGAGGGGATTCACTTCAACCTGATTTACACTCCTCTGAAACACCTTGGATACAAGTCCGTTATCAGGGCTATCTCTGATATTTATGCTATGAATGGAACTCCGGGTCAGGTAATGGTCAGTCTTGGCATCAGTTCAAAATTCAATATTGAACAAATTGAGGATCTTTATGAAGGAATTTCTCTTGCATGTAAAAATTATTCCGTCGATCTGGCAGGAGGAGATATAACCAGTTCCCTTACCGGAATGACCATAGGGGTAACCGCAGTGGGTAAAGTAGAGCAAAATAATCTTATTAAAAGAGATGGCGCCAGAGCCAACGATCTGATATGCGTAACAGGCGATTTCGGTGCTTCATTCATGGGTCTCCAGCTTCTTGAAAGAGAAAGAAAACTTTTTGTAAAAGATAAGGTAACTCAACCCGATCTTGCAGGTTATGAATATGTTATCGGAAGACAACTGAAACCTGAAATTCCGGTTTCAACATTATCTGAGCTCAAAAAAGAAGAAATCAGACCCACTTCGATGATAGATGTCACCGACGGTCTGGCTTCCGACCTGCTTCATGTCTGCAGATTGTCCGGCACAGGTTGCAAAATCTTCTACAGTAAGGTACCTATTGATTATGAAACATCCAGACTGGCGGAAGAATTCAATATCGATCCTATGGTTCCGGCTCTTAATGGAGGTGAAGATTACGAATTGCTTTTCACAATTCCGCTTGAGATGGTTGAGAAGATCAAAATGATACAGTCTGTGAAAGTAATTGGCCATATGACCTCTTCAGGTTCCGGTTATTACATTGCGGGCGACGATGGTTCGGAAGCTGAGATCTCGGCACAGGGATGGAAAGAGTAATTAGTACGTTACCTTGCCCTTATAATTCCTCTTTCTGATTTTCTTATAAATTCCAGGATATAATCTCT
>PLMC01000087.1 GCA_003141495.1 Bacteroidales bacterium | reverse complement strand
GGCATCATGAAGAATATTATCAGACAAAGATTCCTGATGATCAGCAAAACAGTTTTTAATAATCTTTTTGGTAGCTTCAACATTTTCCTGATTAAACCCATATCCCGGCAGTATCTCCTCAACCAGACGCAAGGATGCTTCCATAGGTTTTTCGTAGTCTGATATGTATCCTGTAAAAAGAAAGACTGACGACAGTTTAAGGTTAATAAACTCCTCATCCGGAAGATTTTCAGCCCTGGAAATCAATTCCACCTGGTTGCTGATATTTTTTACCATAGATGAATTGTGAAAGTAAAGGTTGGGTGGAGCTTCATCATCAAACAATTTGATTATCATTTCTTCGATATCCAGCAGTTTGATCATTTGCATCTTAACGACAAATTTCCTGTTCGGACCTCCATTATCATCTCTTAATTCCGGGACGATTCCATTCACAAAATACATTTCAAGTTCTCCTTTATACTTAACAGGCATTTTTCCACGGTACTCACATGTGAAAAATTCCTTCACAAATTCATATGTCGTTCCTGAAATATTTATTTTCCCGGCTTCTCCTGAAGATTCCATCCTGCTTGCAATATTGACAGTATCACCCCAGATATCGTACGAAAGCTTCTTCTGACCGACAACACCCGCAATCACAGTTCCTGTATGAATTCCAATTCTTATATCCCAGTATTTCATTCCTTCCAGTTCTGAAGTTTCTTTGAGCCTTTGCATATATTCTTTCATTTCAAGAGCAGCCAGGATAACCTCCACAGGATTAGTCCTGTTCTTTTCCGGAATCCCGCCAGCACACATATATGCATCCCCAATAGTTTTAATTTTCTCTATGCCAAACTTTTCAACAACGGAATCAAAATAAAAAAAGAACTTATCCAGCTCATCTATTAAAACTTCAGGATTCATCTCCTCAGCTATTTTAGTGAATCCCTGAATATCCGAGAACAATACTGTTACAAAATTATATTTGATCTTAGTTGCTTTCCCCTTTTCCATTATCTCATTTGCCGTATTCTTTGGAAGCACATTCGCAAGCAACTCTTCTGTCTTTTCCTTTTCAATAATCAGATCCTCGGTCCTCTTATTGATTATCTGTTCGAGCATATAAAGTTTACGGGCAAATCGCAAATTAAGCAGATCGAATAATGTCCATATTATCAGTGAAAATAATATTAAATAAAATATAAGAGACATTCGTGAAAAATACCACAAAGGCAAGACTCTCAAAGAGAGTAAAGAGACCTCGCCGCCGCTGTTTCCCGAATTTATATACCTGATTTTAAAGTGGTATCTTCCGGCAGGAAGGTTTGTATACTCTTTAAAACTGATCTGTTTCCAGCTACTCCATTCCTTGTCAAATCCTTCAAGAAAAAACTGATAACTTATACTATCTGAGGGTTGTAACTCGAACATTATATTATTATTCCTGTAGGGTAAGATGATATTTTGCCCGGATTCAGTATGCTGAAATTTAGTTCTGTCAGAAATAGAAATAACAGAATCCCCATTTGTCAGAATTCGCCTAATTGAAGGCGTTACATCTGAATCATAAGAAATTTGAACTGCATAAGCGTTTGGAAGGATTGAAAAAAAAATTATCCCAATAAAAAAATTCAACCTTAAGAAATAAGACATAAACAATTATCTTGCTTTTTATTATTCCAAATGTAGCACTTATAAAAATCAGGTCAAAAGGAAAGCTCAATTTTGAGTACTTTTGAATTCTAAACGAAACAGGCTCTATGACATTAGTATTTGCTTCAAATAATGAACACAAAATAAAAGAAATAAAAAGTCTTCTTGGAAATAGTTTTACTCTTTTAAGTCTTCACGATATTAATATCAGAGAAGATATTCCGGAAGAAGAACCTCAAATTGAGGGAAATGCTCTGACGAAAGCCAGGTATGTATTTAATGCTTGCGGATTGAACGTTTTTGCAGACGACACTGGTCTTGAGATTGCTGAACTGAATGGGTTACCCGGAGTTCATTCAGCCAGGTTTGCCGGCGAGAATAAGGATTCATCGGCAAATATTGAGAAAGTTTTGTTTTTGCTTGGTAATTCAAAAAACAGGAAAGCCCGGTTCAGAACTGTTATTGCCCTTATCCTGGAGAAAAAAGAGTACCTCTTTGAGGGAATTGTTAACGGGACTATTATCAAAGAAAAAAGGGGAATTGAAGGGTTCGGTTATGACCCTATTTTTCTGCCTGATGGAAAAACGTGCACTTTTGCACAGATGGAACTTTCAGAAAAAAACACCATTTCGCACAGGGCTTTGGCATTCGAAAAATTAAAGAAGTTTCTGGTTAATTACGGATGAGAAGGGTTCTGTCCATATTGCTACTACTTTTAGTGTCATTGATTCTACCTGGGCAAACACCGGTTGGTTCATGGTCGGATCACCTCGTTTATAACACTGCGAACAGTGTTACAGTCGCAGCAGATAAAGTATTTGCTTCAACCGGTTCATCAATAATCATTTACGACAAATCGTTTGCCGAGCTTAAAAAAATGTCGCGTATTGATGGATTATCTGAAACCGATATAAGTACGATAGCATGGTCAGAAGAGAATAAAACACTGATAATAGCTTATGCAAGTACAAATATTGACCTTCTAAAGAATAGTATAATTTATAACATCCCTGATATAAGCAGGAAGTTTATCTCCGGGGAGAAAAAGATAAACAAAATACGAACAGATGGCGAGTATGCTTACCTGGCATGCAGCTTTGGTATAGTTGTTATTGATCTCGTGAAGAGGGAGATTCACGATACATGGAACCCAGGAAATGGCTCTGAAGATGAAAAAATATGGGATATAGCATTCGGAAAAGGTAAAATTTATGCCGCAACGGATATGGGAGTTTTTTCTGGAGACCTTTCAAATCAGGGATTAGCTTACTTTGGAAACTGGGATCTGGTCAACCTTCTTCCCAATCCCGTTGCAAAATACACCTTGTTAACATTTTCCGGCGATAAACTATATGCAAACCAGTCAGATCCTCTGTTAGCAGGCGATCAGGTATACGTTGTTGGTGATATCGGTTCTTTGTTCTCATTTACAAGCGGTGTTTTTAACAAATCATTCGATAATGCACCGGCAGGATTTACATTCTCTTCAGGTGCTTCCGTGAAATATTATGATATAAATGGTTCTCTTATTAAAACAATCTCTTCTTATGGATGGGCAGTACCGGACATTTCCCAGGCAGTAGTAGATAATGATGATATCTGGATTGCAGACATTAATTCAGGACTTGTCAAAGGTCAAAAAATGGAGGAGTTTACCGCATTAACGCTTCCCGGACCAGTCTCCAATAATGCTTTCAGTATTACATCCATCAATGGAAAAACTATAATTTGCGGGGGAGCCACCGATGATTCATGGAATAACATGGGAAGATCGCTTCAGATTTCCTTTTATGAAAATAACAACTGGACTTCCCTCCAATCAGGTAATATTGTTGATCCTATGAGAGTCCTTTTCGATCCCGATAACACAAATCATATATTTGTATCAACCTGGGGCGGAGGATTGCTTGAATACCAAAATAATAACCTGATAAAACAGTACACCGAATTAAATTCACCATTGCAGACAATTATCCCTGGACGGCCCTATGTAAGGATATGCGGTCTGGCTATGGATAAATCCAAAAATCTCTGGCTTACTCAGACAGGGGTACCTGGAAATATAAAAGTGCTTAAGTCAGATGGAAGCTGGATTGTAAATCCGCTGACTATTAATGCTCCGATAATAGGAGATATCATTAATACCACTATAGGACAAAAATGGATAATATTGCCCCGTGGATATGGACTATTTATTTACGATGATAACAAAACACCTGAAAATTTTGACGATGACAGGTCCAGAAAGATGCTTGTACAGGATTCAGAGAATCAGGTGATCTCTTTCGTGTATTCAATTGCCGAGGATCTTGATGGCAATATATGGGTCGGAACAGATCAGGGACCTGTTATCTATTTCACTCCTGAAAAAGTGTTCGATAGTGATCTGAAGGCCAGCCGTATTAAAATCCCCAGGAACGACGGGACAAACCTTGCTGACTATATGCTTAAAACTGAAACAATTACATCCATAGCTATCGACGGCGCCAACAGAAAATGGCTTGGAACAGCAAATTCAGGGGCCTACCTTCTTTCTGCCGATGGAACAACCCAGATAAAAAATTTTAATGAACAGAATAGCCCTCTTCTCTCTAATTCAATTACAACCCTCGCAGTCGATAATAAAACGGGAGATGTCTGGTTTGGGACCTCCAAAGGAATCCAATCATTCAGAGGTAATGCAACTACCGGGGAAGAAAAATTTAAAAAAGTCTATACTTTTCCGAATCCGGTAAGAGAGAATTTCAACGGAAATGTCACAATTACAGGGCTCATAAGGGATACACAAATCAGGATTACGGATATAAGTGGTAATCTTGTTTACAAAACGGTATCTGACGGGGGTCAGGCAACATGGGATCTGAAAACTTATAACGGACGGCGTGTCGCAACCGGAGTCTATCTCGTTTTTTGTGCAAGCAAAGATGGTTCACAATCGTATGTAACAAAGATGCTGGTTATAAAATAAAAGATGCTTGTGATAAAATAATAGAGGCGCCCAGGTTGGGCGTCTCTACATCGATTAATTTCTACTCAGTTATCAGGCTTTGTATTCTTTCAATCTGGAGTTTTTTATTTACCTCTCTCAAACTTCTGGCAGTCTTGGTAAAATACTGATGACCTGAAATGAATTTAACTTGTATCTTATTCCAATCATTAAGGGAACCCATTTTATTCTGAGCCTTTAGCTCCTCATAAAGTGTGTTAGAAACCGGAATGAAATCGCTCCGTCCCAGGTAATCGAGATCAGAATCACAAATTATGTTTTCCAGAAGGTTTGTTGGTTTTGGAGGCAATTTGGTTGACAATATTATTGAACATATCCGTTCGATCTGATCAGGGGTATAATTGAATCCGGGAAGTATCTCCTTTGCGATCTGAGTACCGTAAAACTCATGATTATCATAGGCAACTATATGCCCGGCATCGTGAAATAAAGCGGCTGTCTTTAACAATAAAATCTCCTCATCTGAACAGCCTTCCGCCCAGCCTATAAGTTCCACCTCCGTAACAACATCGACTGTATGTTTTACATTGTGATAAAAAAGATAACCAGGCAGATCCATTTCGAGTTTATCTAAAATAATCTCCTGGATATCTGTAAACTGGATAAGACCGAATTTAATCCTGAATGATTCATTGGGGACGACTCCTTCTCCATTAACAGAGAACTCGGGTTTTAACCCTTTTACTTTATACATCTGGAGATCATCTGTATATTTTACCGGGAGTTTACCAAAATACTCACAATTAAAAAACTCTTTTACAAGTTCGTAAGTCATAACTGAAATCAGAATCATTCCGCTGTCAGAAACACCCTCAATACGGCTTGCTGTATTTACAGTATCTCCTTTAATATCATAATTTATTTTCTTCCTTCCTGAAATTGCTGCAGTCACCGGTCCTGAATGAATACCAACCTTCAGATCCCAAATCCGGTTATTCATTCCTCTCTTTTTTATTTCATATTTTTCAAGGAAATTCCTCATCTCTATGGCAGCCATGACCACATCGACCGGGTTTGTTATATTTTTAACGGGTATTCCTCCCGCACACATATATGTATCACCTATGGTCTTGATTTTTTCAATTTTAAATTTGTTGACGATGGCTTCAAATTCCACATTTATCTCATCAAGTTCATCCATGACTGATGATGAATCCATTCCTTCAACCAGCCGTGAAAATCCATGAATATCTGCGAACAGAACTGTCGCCATATTGAATTTAAGCGACCTCTCTCTCTTTTCGCCTTCACCAAATTCCTTAGGACCTTCCGGAGATATCCTTTCATAAAGAACTTTAATCTTATTATTGTCCCTGATCAGCTCTTCATTCATCTTTTCCAGTTTCTTGATATGCTCTTCAAGCTCCTGGTTCTGTTTGGCAAGCCGGGCAATTCTCTTTACAAGCTCTTCATTATTAGCTACTGACATAATAGAGTCGATTGATCAGTAAATATAANNTTCTTCGCTCCCCTTGGGGCCGGGGTAAACGAAGAAAATCAACTATGAAGTAGGATTCAAACTTCAATACTTATAAATTTGAAAAATTACACAGTTCATTATGCTTGAGAAAACCAGGGGGATCATACTTCATCAGATTAAATACACCGATTCAGGTATTGTTACCCAGATATATACACAAAAATTCGGAAGACAATCCTTTCTGATAAAAGGAATGAGAAAAAGGAAAACAGGAAAACACAATATCCTATTTCAACCAATGTTCATCCTGGAACTGGAGTTGTACTATAAGGCGAGACGGGAAATGCAGATCATTAAAGAGTTTTCTGTTTCTTTTACTCCGTATGATATCTATTCAAATATTAAAAAAAGCTGTGTGGCAATTTTCCTTGGAGAAGTATTAACATCTGTTCTTAGAGAAGAAAGTCCTCATGATGAGCTTTTTAACTATATTGAAGAATCAATTATATACTTCGAAAAATGCAAAGAGGGATTTGCAAATTTCCATATTGCATTTTTGGCTGGACTTAGCAGTTTTCTCGGATTCGAACCAGATCCAAGGTTAGATAAGGAGAATGCCTACTTTGATATGGTGAATGGCATTTTTGTTCCGATACCACCGGTTCATGGTAATTATGCTAACGAGGAAATTACGAATATCCTGGCTGATTTTTTTGTGGCATCTTATGACTCCATACACAATATTTCACTCACCGGGAAAATGCGGAATGATGTTCTTGAAACATTGGTCAGATTCTATTCGCTTCATCTTCCGGGTCTTAAAAAAATAAAATCACTTGATGTGCTTAAGGAGGTTTTCGGTTGAATTTCAGATCATAATCCATAAGTTTTTTATCTATCTTTAAACGTCAAACTGATTTTATAATGGCTATTATTCCTTCTATAATTAACTGGCTTAATATCAAGCGCATAAATCAGATAGAAATATTTAAGAAATACCCTTTCGAAACTCAACAGGAAACACTTTACAAGCTCCTTGCAAAAGCTGCCAAAACAGAATGGGGGAAAAAGTTCAGTTACTCATCTATTGTTTCCATTAAAGATTATCAATCCAGGTTTCCCGTCCAGACATACGAGGATATAATTCCTTATGTTGAAAGGCTCAGGAAAGGAGAACCCAATATTTTATGGCCGGGAGAAATTAAGTGGTTCGCTAAGTCATCAGGTACAACATCCACAAAAAGCAAATTTATCCCGATGAGCCGCGAAGCTCTTGAAGATTGTCATTACAGGGCGGCAAAGGATATTCTCGCTATCTATGCAATGCAAAGACCCAATACACGAATATTCTCAGGCAAAAGTCTTACAATTGGAGGTAGTCACCGGATGAATCAGTTCAGTAATGACTCCTTGTATGGAGATCTTTCTGCAATTCTTATAGAAAATGCTCCGTTCTGGGTTGACATCATCAGAACGCCAAAACAGAAGATTGCCCTTCTTGAAGATTTTGAAGAAAAACTTGACCTTATAACAAAATCTACTGTAAATGAAAATGTCACAAGTATTTCGGGAGTACCATCATGGTATCTTGTATTAATAAAACAGATCCTCGCCTTTACAGGGAAAAATAACCTGCTTGATGTCTGGCCAAATCTTGAGGTCTTTTTTCATGGAGGAATAAGTTTTACTCCTTATCGTGAGCAGTATAAAAAACTTATTATTGGTGATCAGATGCATTATATGGAAACTTATAATGCTTCTGAAGGATTCTTTGGTATACAGGATGATCCTCTAAGAAGCGATATGCTCCTTATGCTCGATTACGGAATTTTTTATGAATTCATTCCGGCCGAGAAAATTGATACAGATAATCCTACTGCATATACTATCACGGAAGTGAAAACAGGGATCAATTATGCAATTATAATTTCAACCAACGGTGGCCTCTGGAGGTATTTGATGGGTGATACAGTTGTTTTCACTTGCATTGATCCTTATCGTTTCAGAATATCGGGCCGCACCAAACATTTTATTAATGTATTCGGCGAAGAGGTGATTATTGAGAATGCCGATAAAGCTCTTAATTCGGCCTGTAAGGCTACAAATGCGGTAATCGCAGAATATACTGCCGGCCCTGTGTTTATGAATACTGTGTCAAAAGGCTCTCATGAATGGATTATTGAATTTGAAAAAGAACCGTCAGATATTACCTTATTTATTATTACACTCGATAACACGCTTAAATCTGTAAACTCAGATTATGAAGCTAAACGACTCAAAGATCTGAATCTGGTCTTACCTGTAATAAACCCGGTTCCCAGAGGCACTTTTAACAGATGGCTGAAGACAAAAAATAAATTGGGAGGACAAAACAAAGTACCGCGGCTTTCCAATTCACGTGAATATATTGAGGAGCTATATATTATTGCTGGGATAAAAAGCGTATAAAGTATATGCCCCCTGGCCGCTTCGCGTCCTCCCCCCTAAAGGGAGACTAATTCTGTGGTATTTACCTGATTTACACTTGAATGCAGAGGATTAGCCCCCCTTTAGGGGGGTCGTGGGGTAAAACTCCGGGCACTTATTTCTTAACAACAGTTAAAGCTTTCTCAATTTTTATTAATTTTATAAACTGTAAAACAAAATATTCAGATCAATGCATATAGCTATTGCAGGAAATATAGGTTCGGGCAAGACAACACTGGCAGGGCTGCTTGCAAAACAATACGGATGGACTGCTCATTATGAAGATGTTGATGACAATCCATATCTTAATGACTTTTATGAAGATATGCAGCGCTGGTCATTTAACCTGCAAATTTACTTTCTTAATTCCCGCTTCAGTCAGATTCTAGAAATCAGGAAATCGGATAAAACCATTATTCAGGACAGGACTATTTATGAAGATGCATACATTTTCGCACCGAATCTTCATTCAATGGGACTGATGTCGACACGCGACTTTGATAACTATTCGACACTTTTTAAAATGATGAGCTCCCTTGTGAAGCCGCCGGATCTGCTTCTTTATCTCAGAGCATCAGTTCCTACACTCGTAAATCAGATCCAAAAAAGAGGCAGGGAATATGAAAGTTCCATACGTATCGATTACCTAAAAAGGCTAAATGAAAGATACGAGGCCTGGATGGAAACTTACAATCTGGGCAAAGTTCTTGTAATAGAAGCTGATCATTATAATTTCCCAAATAACAGAGATCACCTTAGTGAGGTTATTGATAAGATCAATGCCGAGCTTCACGGACTTTTTTAAAAAGAACTTGTCTTTTAGTCCTTTATTCATTAGCTTTACATTTCAACCACCTGCAATTCTGATGAAAGTGCTAATTTTCTTTTGATTTAAAAAATTAATCCATAACAATGAAAACAATCAAGTCATTACTAATCCTTGTTACTTTACTATTTGTATCTGTTAACATTCTGGCCCAGGCTGATCTGACTAAATTCGCACCCATGGATTCCGGTATAAGAACCGGAAAACTTAATAACGGGTTGACTTATTTTATTAGGAATAACAAAGAACCCGAAAAAAGAGCAAGTTTTTATATTATACAAAATGTGGGAGCTATTCTTGAAAACGACGATCAGAATGGCCTGGCACATTTTCTCGAACACATGGCATTTAATGGAACTGAACATTTCCCCGGTAAAGGGATCATAAGCAGTCTTGAAAAACACGGGGTAGGATTTGGAAGCAATATCAATGCCTATACCGGCTTTGATGAGACAGTTTATAACCTGAGTGATGTCCCGGTGGAAGCGCCCGGACTAGTCGACTCATGCCTGCTTATTTTAAACGATTGGTCCCACTATCTTACTCTTTCCGATAAGGAGATAGACCTTGAACGGGGAGTTATCAGCGAAGAATGGAGAACAAGTAAGAATGCAAGCAGGCGAATGATCTTTGAGGTCATCCCGGTGATTTTGAAGGGATCAAAATATGCCGAAAGAGATATCATAGGTAACATTGACATAATAAAAAACTTTTCATATAACACTTTAAGAGACTATTATCATAAATGGTATCGCCCCGATCTCCAGACGATAGCAATAGTGGGTGATATTAATGTGGATGATGTGGAAGCAAAAATCAAGGCACTTTTCTCATCTATTCCGTCTGCTGTTAATCCTGCTCCAAGAACCTATACAGATGTACCTTTTCATAAGGAGACAAACTATGTTCTTGCCCAGGACAAAGAAGCCCCGCAAACTTCTGTTTCAGTTGTTGTACTGCATAAAGCTGTTCCGGCTGAAAACAAAAACCTGAATTATATTCGCGACAGCCATATAATTTCTTTGATGAATTCGATGATTAATACAAGGATAAATGAGCTTTTACAGAAAGAAAATCCTCCCTTTGTCAGCGGTTATGTAACCTTTGACGGCTATTATGCACGCGGTTATGATGCCTTTTCAATAAATGCCACTGCACGTAAAAATGAAGAAGCCGGTGCTCTTGAAGCCATATATACGGAAGCAGAAAGAGCGAGAAAATTCGGATTCACAAAAGGAGAACTCGATAGAGCCAAAGCTAAAATGATCTCCGATTTTGAGAACCGGTTTAAACAAAAAGATAAAATAGATAATGATACTTATATAAGAGGTATTCAGAGTTACTTTCTTACTGGGGACCCACTTACCTCAATGGACTTCGACTTTGAATTCCTCAAACAGGTGATAGGAAGTATTACACCGGAAGAAACATCGGCCAGGTTTAAAGAGGTAATGCTTGATGAGAACAGGACGATTGTCATCCAGGGACTTGAAGGAAGCGATATTAAACATCTTACCGAACAGGAGGCTTTGGATATTCTGACCAGGGTAAAAAATTCTACTTTGAAACCGTATGAGGATAAAGCTTTAGGCGAATCACTGATAAAAGAAGATCTGAAAGGATCTAAAATAATCAAAACAGTTCCTCTTCCACAATTTGATGCAGTTGAATGGACTCTTGAAAACAATTCAAAAGTCATATACCGAAGAGCCAATTATGAAAAAGACAATGTTATGCTAAGTGCTTTCAGCTTCGGCGGCATTTCCAAACTGGATAATAATCTGGTACTTCCTGCAGAACTCATTTCAGTTATCGTTCCAATGTATGGGGCCGGTGATTTTGATAACATAACTCTGCAAAAAATGCTTGCAGGGAAAAAAGCCACAGTAACATTTAGCCTGGGTGAAACAGCAGAATCAATAAATGGATCCTCAACACCAAAGGATTTTGAAACTATGATGCAACTATTATATATGCGATTTGCCCATCCAAGGTTTGATCAGGTGGCACATCAGGCTATTATTGGAAGATTTGCCGGAATGCTTGGCAATATGGAAAAGGATCCGAATAAAATAAAGAGCGACAGCATTTCCCTGATCACAACCGGATATAATCCAAGAACCCCGGTGATAAACAAAGAAAACATTGACAAAATAACTCTTGAAGATATCCGGAAAATCTATACTGACCGTTTCAATGCTGCCGACGAATTTACATTTTTTATTGTAGGTAATATTAGCAAAGATACTATTATGCCGATGGTTGAAAAATATATCGGATCTCTGCCATCATCAGGACGTAAAGAAACCTGGGTCGACAGAAAAGTTGAACAACCTAAAGGGAAGATTACCAGAGAGATCAGTTTACTCCTTACCATACCCAAATCTACTATTTTCATATCCTTTGCTGAGGGTATGAAGTATAATCCTTACAACTATCTTGGACTCGATGTCATTAAAGGTATTCTTGATCTGGTTTATACTGAAAAGGTGAGGGAAGATAAAGGAGGAACCTATGGTGTTAATGTTTCACTTTCGGAACAAAAAAGACCTACCGAACTTGCTGAAGGAATGATAACATTTGATTGCGATCCTGCCCGTGCCAATGAACTGAAAAAGATTATTTACGACCAGCTGGATACTATTATGATTAAGGGACCGTCTCAGGTAAATCTTGATAAAGCGGTCAGTAACATCCTGAAGACCAGAGAAGAAAATAAATTGCATAACTCATATTGGTCCAGTATTTTAACCAGATATTACAGCTATGGGATCAACTCCAATGATCCGGCAAATTATGAGAATATTCTTAAATCTTTCAAGATTAAGGATATCAGGAAGCTCGCCGGACAAATGTTTAAAAAAGCTGACGTTGTTGATCTGATTTTCAAACCTGCCAAATAAAGGATGAGGTTAAGGCTGAGGTTGAGGTACATTCATTCCCCTTAACCTTAACCTTAGCCTTAAACTTAATCTTAATCTTGCCTTCGCTTTCTTAGCGTTTTAAGTTTTTTTAGCAATCGGCTGATTGGTCATTTTGAATTAAATATTACCTTGCCTCTTATTAAAAATCAATTCTATATGAGTTCCACACGGAGAGATTTCATTAAAACAGCCTCAGTTCTGGCTGCAGGAAGCGTTATCCCATTTAACACCTTGTCAAAATCCGGTACCGGTATTTCTCCAAGCGACAAGATCAGGGTAGGTCTCATCGGCGCTAATGGACAGGGTTTCAGCGATCTGATATCCTTTCTGAAGAATCCTGAAATTGAATGTGTTGCCATGTGCGATATCGATCGGAATGTTCTCAATAGCAGGACAGACACCCTGATAAAACGTGGGTTTCCAAAACCAAAACTCTATGTTGATTACCGCAAGATGCTTGAGAACAAGGATATAGACTTAATAATAAACGGGACACCCGATCACTGGCATTGTCTTATTCTTGTTGATGCTCTCGAAGCAGGTAAACATGCATATATTGAGAAACCTGTCGGTAATTCTATTGCTGAAATCAACATCATGCAGAAAGCTGTTAAAAAACACGGGAAGATAGTACAGGTAGGACAATGGCAAAGAAGTCAGCCACATTTTGTTGATGCCATAAATTATCTTAAATCCGGGAAGCTCGGCCGGATTCGCACATGTAAGGCATGGTCGTATGTAGATTGGAAGGGTGCTGTTCCCAAAGTACCCGATTCATCTGTTCCCGATGGAGTAGATTACGATATGTGGCTCGGACCGGCCCCAAAACGACCATTTAATAAAAACCGTTTCCATTTCACATTCAGATGGTATTGGGACTATGCAGGCGGGCTGATGACAGACTGGGGTGTTCATCTAATTGACTATATTTTATTTGGAATGGGGAAAAGTGTTCCGGCATCTGTAATGGCGATTGGCGGTAAATATGCGTTCCCTGATGATGCAATGGAAACACCTGATACCATGACAGCTGTTTATGACTTCAAAGATTTTACAATGATCTGGGAACATACAATAGGAATAGGTCTCGGAAATTGGAGAAGACCTCACGGAATGTCATATATAGGTGAAAACGGGACATTGGTTCTTGACCGAAACGGTTGGGAGGTAATTCCTGAAAAACAAAGGATTGAAGGCCTTCCTGTCCAGAAAAATATTGGAGACGGTCTCGATCTTCATATAAAAAATTTCCTCGATTGTCTCAAAAACAATACACCTGATAAACTACATGCCGGAATTGATATTGGCAGGAATGTAGCACTGGTTGCCCAGATGGGAAATATAGCTTTCCGTACAGGTGAAAAGGTCATCTGGGATGATACAAAACAATCGTTTCAAACAAGTACGACTAATAGGTTTATTGCTCCTGAATACCATAATGGCTGGATTTTACCCAAATATTAAAAGCACTGAATGATATTCAAATTTCTTAAATTTATTATTGTCGGCTTTTCAGGAATGATTGTTGATTTTTCAATAACCATCCTGCTTAAAGAAAAACTCAAGGTAAACAGATATATCTCAAACTCAGCCGGTTTCACAATAGCTGCCAGTTCAAATTATCTGTTTAACAGATATTGGACATTTCATAGCAATAATCCAAAAATTCTGATTGAATACAGTACTTTCTTTATAATATCGTTGATTGGTCTTGCTATAAACAACCTTATAATCTATCTGTTTGAAAAGAAGTTAAAGTTTTATTTTGCTAAATTCCTTGCTATAATGGTAACATCATTATGGAATTTCACGGCAAACTATTACCTCAATTTTACTCAATGATTTTTGCTTCTTTTATTTGGCTATTATAAGTTTCATATAGTGTTCCTGTCACCGAACAAATGCCAAGTTTATATTTGCCTGGCATCAAGTCTCCAATAGTGAACTTACAATCTACCGAAATTGTATCCCCGACATTCAATTGTGAAACATTACCGGGAAGCTCGAGGTCCTTTTTAATCTCTATAATGCCATTCTTTATAAAAGCGATTTGAAAAACCACCGGCAATTCTTTATGCCTGAAGTCAATAATATAGGGATATGGATTAAATATCTTTAAACGAATTGTATTAATCCCGGTTTTGTTGAATGTATATTGATCATCATTTAGTATAACACATTCCCGTTGAAGGGACTGAAAATCTTTATAAACCCTTACAAAAACCGAGTCGCCGCCAGACAATATATGTTTGGTCAGATTCGCCTTATAATGATCTTCTAAAAAATGTGGAACATACAGAACTTCCTTCCCGTGTACCCTTTCTTCAAAATCCCATAAATCGAACTGTGTTTTACGATATGAGAGATTATCTAGTGTGTGAGCAAATTTACCTGTATAAAATGTATATACCGATGCACGTTGATAAGAGTTGGTGAAGACAACGGGCCTCTCACCGGCAAGTAAACTTATATCCCTGGCCCACTGTTTCTTTTTATGAAACTCATTTTTAAAAAAGGACACGGGTAAAAAATCAACCATACATGCCGCCCTTGCAAACAAAAAAAGAGGAAACATAAAAATTGCAATCCATTTTACATAACCTCTGATCCAGGATTTATATTCAACATTATTAAATAAAATAATTATCATCGGAATGCTTATCAGGGCATTCCATTGCGGTTCAACACGATATCGGAAACTTGAAATGAAGAAAAATATAAGAAACCCCGCAAAAATATAGTATAGCGCCTTGTCAAACAGATTCTTAGGCCTAATTTTAATCATAATCCATATTAATACACAGAGGAGAAACGGATTTTGAAAGAAAAACTGGCTTGCCAGGTAATCGGGAACATGCTTTGGATTAAAGGCAGAGACTCTTTCAATCAGATGATACTTTACTGAAGGAAAATCGTTTGAATATTGCCAGAAAAGATGTGGAAAGAACAATAATAAAGAGAGAAATGCAGCAATATAGAATTTGATTTTTTTCAGCAATACGGGATTTGAAAGAATGATAAGAAAAATTAAAAGCCCGCCATGATATTTACTGTACATCAGGGCTGCAAATGAAATACCGAGGTAAAGCGTGTTCTGCCACGACTCATCCTTTAAAAACCTTTTATATACCAGGAGTAAAATTGCAGAGAATAGTATCAGTGGAGCATCAGGAGTGGAAAGAAATCCATATATATTACAAACCGGAAGAAGCACAGCTATCATGAAAAACAGCAAAATGTTCTCTTTTTTCTTACGTAATTCTTCATCAGTAATTAACCAGATTACCGATAAGGTTACCAGCTGACTCAAAACGACAATGATCCTTACTCCAAGTTCATTATGAAGAAAAAAATATCCAATTCTGATCATCAGGGCAATCATGGGAGGGTGATCAAAATAACCCCAGGCCAGATGTTTTGAATACATCCAATAATATGCTTCATCATTATTCAGGGGAGTTAACCATGCTTGAAGAAGGTTTAAAATTCCCCAAAGGACGAGGAGGAAGGTGAAAGGATTTAATAAATACTTCTTTAATTTAATGCTCATTTTTCGTTCAGAATATAATCAATTTTCTTCAACTCTTCCCCGCTGAAATTAAGATTATTAAGTGCTTTCAGATTATCATCCAGTTGATCAACACTGCTTACGCCAATAAGTACCGATGTTACCCTTGTATCTTTTAATAACCAGGCTATCGCCATCTGGGAAAGTGATTGATTACGTTCAGCAGCAATCTCATTAAGTCGCTTTGCTTTTGAAATTCTCTCTGCGGTTACATCTTCAATTTTAAGAAATCCATGTGGTTTATATGCTCTTGAATCAACAGGTATGCCCTTAAGATATTTTTCGGTCAACAATCCCTGTTCAAGTGGGGAGAATGGAATACATCCTATTCCTGTTTCCTTGAGCACATCCAGCAGCCCGTTTTCAACCCATCTGTTAAACATTGAATATTTGGGTTGATGAATAAGACAATTAACATGCATTTCTTTAAGTATCTCTACAGCTCTTTTTGTTAGATCAGCGGGGTAACTTGAAATGCCCGCATACAATGCTTTACCCTGATAAACTGCCTGAGCCAGAGCACCCATTGTCTCCTCGAGAGGAGTTTCAGGGTCGGGACGATGAGAATAGAATATATCAACATATTCCAGGTTCATTCGCTTAAGACTCTGATCGAGACTTGAAAGAAGATATTTTCTTGAACCGAAATTGCCGTAAGGTCCTGGCCACATCTCCCATCCCGCTTTTGTTGAAATTATCATTTCGTCGCGAAGATTGCTGAAATCCTTTTTCAGAATTATTCCGAAGTTTTCCTCTGCTGATCCGGGAAGCGGACCATAATTATTTGCCAGGTCGAAATGAGTTATTCCTTTATCAAAAGCTCTCCAAAGGATTTTCCTGAAATTTTCGACAACGTCAACAGATCCAAAATTATGCCATAACCCCAGTGAAATTTCTGGCAATCTGATTCCGCTTTTTCCGCAGCGCCGGTAATTCATATTATCGTAACGCTCTTTTGAAGGGCTATAATTCATTTTGCTTATTTATAACGATTAAATTATTGCTAATAATTCCTTAATATGCAATCAATTATGTCCCCAAAGTTCTGATGCCACACTTTTATGTTCCAAAGTTAAGTAAATTCCCACTTGAAAAGGATTTGACCATTTAATAAATATGTGCCCTAATCTCTGATGGATAGCTCATCCCGTCAACATTACGAATTCTTGTCCACACTGAAGATCTCACTGATAACATCACAGTATTTAAGGTACAAGACTTTTCTTTTTAATTTAAGTGTAGGGGACAATTCACCAGTCTGTGAAGTCCATTCATCAGGAATAAGACGGAATCGCTTAATTCTTTCATGATCGCTCAGGCTTAAATTCATTTCGTTTACTTCCTTCTGATAACGCGCAAAAACCAATGTATTACTAATCAGCTCTTCGTTATCCCTGAATAAAATATTTTCATCGGAAGCCCATTTTTGAAGAAACTGAAAATCTGGGGTGATCAGTGCAGAAGCAAACTTCTGATTTTCACCAATCACCATGACCTGATCAATGAACATCGACTCTTTCAGTTTGTTCTCAATTACTTGGGGAGCAATATACTTTCCACTCGATATTTTAAAAATCTCTTTCTTACGATCTGTTATTTTCAAATATTTATCATTAATAAAAGTCCCGATATCTCCCGTGTGAAACCAGCCATCCCTATCGATTGCTTCTTCAGTAAGTTTGGGCTCTTTATAATAGCCAACCATCAGATTGGGCCCTTTTGTAAGGATTTCCCCATCTTCAGCAATTTTCACTTGAACATCCTTCAATACAGGTCCAACTGTTCCAAACATGACTTCTCCGGAAATTAGATTATTTATCGTGACAACCGGAGAAGTTTCGGTAAGACCATAGCCCTCCAAAATTTGAATCCCAGCAGCCCAGAAAATGCGTATAAGTCGGGGTTGTAAGGGTGCCCCGGCTGATGAAATAATCTTAAGTTTTCCTCCAAGAGCTTCTCTCCATTTTTTAAAGATGAGTCTGTTAGCCAGGAGTAACTTCATCTCATAGAACCAGCCATTTCCCCTGTTTAACTCATAACGTAGTCCAAGATTTACAGCCCAAAAGAATATTATTTTTTTAAGCCCCCTGAGTTCTTTGCCTTTGCTTATAATTCTGTCGAATATCCGTTCAAGCAAACGGGGTACTACGGCAATCACATCAGGTCTAATTTCTTTCAGATTATCCATGATGGTACCNNAGTGGAAGAAAGGATAATACTTTCGCTTCCGGTCCTAATGGATGAATAAAACTCTGTTCAATAAAATTGGATACCAGATTTGAATGCATGAGCATTACACCCTTAGGGAATCCTGTAGTACCGGAAGTATATATTATTGTGACCAGATCTGAAGGTTTGACTGCTGCTTTAGCTCTCTCCAATGCTTCCTTCAGCCATGAAGCCTTCTCTTTCCCAAGTTTTACAAATTCGGTAAATTGTTTTGCCTTTGAAACGTCGTCGAAGGTGTAAATATCAGATATCCCCGGATTTTGAATAGTAATCGGTTTTATTTTTTCATACAGGTTTTTGTCTGAAATAAATACAAGTTTAGGTTCAACATGTCCAAGAATATATGCATATTCCTCGCTGCTTATGGTTGGATAAATAGGTACACTTACTGCACCAATCTGACTTATTCCAAAGTCGGTAAAATTCCACTCGGGCCTGTTGTTTGAAATGATGGCGATCCTATCCCCTTTTTTTATTCCTGTTGAGAGCAGAGCGTAACTGACCCAGTCACAATAATCAATGTACTCCTGAACAGTATATCTTCTCCATTTACCTTCTTCCTTCCCTGCTAATACATCTGTTTTATCAGGAAATTGAATTTGCATTCTTTTTAGAATATCAAAAGTTCTTGTAGTCTCCATCTGTCGTTTGTACTGGTGATGGAAAAGTACGAATTGTTTTTAAATTAGCATACTTCCAAATAACAGAACTACTACTAATAGAACAAGTAAACCTATTACTTTCCCCAAAACTGATACTATTTTCAACATCAGAATCAATAGAATTATAAATAAAATGGTCAGCAAAATTTTTCTTACTCTCCTCATAGAAATTATTAATCCCTGAATCTAATACTGGAAAACATGGTTATTCTCAGCACTTTATATCTGAGTAAACTGACTTTAAGTCTTTAAATATATCAAAATGGCTGAAGTCGGGATATAGGACAGTAAGAGAGAGATCAAATTCACTCGATCTTAGGCATAAAATAATGAGGCTGTCTCAAAAGCCCTTTGTGAAACCCTTAGTGTTCCTTTGTGGTTAAATACAAATCTTTGAACCACAAAGGATCACTAAGGAAAAATATAAGTAACACAAAGGAAAAATGAGCTGATAGATAACTTTTGAGACGCCCTCATTTTACTATCAGAGGACCAGCAGTTATTTATTCTCAGAGACCTTAATCTCAGACTCTTTTACCCCAGTCTCTTTTTTTTCAGGTTCATCATTAAGACGTGATGCCTTTTTGAATTCCTTCATCCCTTCACCTATTCCTTTCATCAATTCAGGAATCTTTTTCCCGCCAAATAATAACACTACTACAAGAAGTATTAATATAAGGTGCATTGGGCTACTAAAATCTAGCATAATAATTTAATTTTATTGGTACAATAATTATAATAACTCTTATCTGGTTCCCTATCCATAAGGGATACTTTTTTAAGCTCCATCATTTTCATCTCACTCCCATTAATAAACTCTGTGATTTTTTGTCTGCCAAACAATCAGCTTATCCGGATCTATCAATGAACATGCTTAAGAAACGTCAAAATTATAAGTAAATTTCAATTGTAATACAATATTTTAAATTAAAAATTGAAGATTCTTCCAGCTAGCAACGGAGAACCGATCCGCCATTTGGCGGAGAGCTTGGTGAAGCCAATGCACTCGCTGGGATTCAATTACCACATTTCCCCGGATACTATCTTAATTTAAAAACCTTAAAATGTCAAAGTATAGTCTCAGTTGTTACAAACAAAAAAACCTCGATATTATAGAATTGCACATTAAGTATCGATTAAAATTTTAATGGCCTGAATCCTCTTTTTTAGGGAACGACTTTTTAAAGTAATATACATTATATGCAAAGGTGTCAGAAAATATAGCACTACTTATAAATGTCCATCCTATGGATGACATATAATTTAGAATTTCTAACCTTTTTTTAAAGCTTGAGGGAACCTTTTTCAATTGGTTAACAAATGCTGAATCCATATTTGCATCATATTCTAATTTAATAGTATAATTATTTTTCAAAGAATTAGGTAATAAATCAACTATGCAAAATTTATCAGAAGTACTGGTTAATGGCTGAGTACCTGATTCGCTTTGACCGAAACTCGAAGCAATCGTAAAAATCGATGCAAACAGTAAAAATAGTTTTTTCATTGTATTAGTTTTTAGTTTATTCATTTGACAAAAATATGTCTTCCTGATGCAGGTATTATAGCGAATATAGCTATTTGTTCGATTTGGGTAATAGCTATTTGACTTCTAAAACCATTTGCTTACTTCCAGTATCTCCATTTTCTCCCACTCCTTCAATTGTTATGAGAAATTTCCCTTTCTCATCCGATGTATAAAAAGAAATTGTTGATTCGCCGTTTTCACCTGTTATTATTTCAGGGTTCCAATATAATGTATTTCTATAATCAGCTTTTCGAGATTTAAGATCATTTTCATCGGCATATTTTATTTCCCTCAATTTATTTTGTCCAGTAAAACCCACGAATTTATAAAATGAAAGATTTTTAGTATCAATCAGGCTTGCAGAATTTTTCTTTTTGGTATAAAGATGAAATATTCCGCCATAAGTAGTTCTCCCTAAAATATAATAATTGTATATAATTTCCACTTTGTCAATTTCCGAAGGAGGTATGGATAGAAATTTATTAACATTTGAGATGGGAATTCCATCAATAAGGATTAACGGCGGCTTGCTTAGTTCTTTTTTGTTTCTTAAATATTCAAGTTTTATTTGCTTGCCGTTTTCACCTTTTTCTATTTTTGTCCCGGTGAAAATTTCAGTAAAATATTCTTCAAACGTAGATAGATCTATATATTTTTGGATAACAAACGATAAATCCGGGTTCCCATAAAATATTGTTGCATGTCCCGGTTTTTCGTCATTAAATTGAATATTTGAATAATATTGTTTTTCAATTTGATGGCTTATAACTAATTCGTTTAAGAAAACTTTATTAAACCTGTTTTCTTTGAGTATATCAAAATTATCAGATGGATAATCTGTTGCAAATTCTTTATCTAAAACTACCGCAAAATCTTTTAAGGATGTATCAGCTGGTTGAATTACAAAATCAGTGTTTTTGACTTTTCCATTCATCAAAAAATAAAATTTCCCATCCTGATTACTAACTGGAATTTTGAACATCAATAAAATTTGATAAAGTGGAAAGATAGATATTCGCATAAGGAATTGGTTTATTTGTTTGCTTTGATAGAATTGTTCCCGAAATTATGAAACCTGACGTTTCCGGTAAATAAGTAATTTCTGAATAAGGTTTAATAGTGTCGGAATAAAGATTAAATAATATATCCGATTGGCCGTTCATTGCAGCTCCTTCAATGTAATTAGGTTTTTTGTAACTATCATTCAAATAGTCATGGATACTGCATGTATCAATATTTAACAAATCTGATTTTGCAACAGAAACCGAGAGATGGGCGTTTTTTGAATTTTTATCTAAAGCTTTTGTCTTAACCTTAATATCAACTCTTTCCCTTTTATGATAAGCCTCCTTATTTAGTACGGCATCGATTGGTAATTCATAATTTATTCTATTTATAATGGCATTTTTGTAAATTATTTGGTCATTTTTGTTTTTAATGTATAGCAAACTAAAACCTTTGATTAAATCTTTTTTATAAATATCAACATCATATTTATTATTGGAGAACTTAACTGCAATTTGTTTATATACTAAGCCATCATTTTCCAAAAGTATCTTTAATTCTTTACTATCTGGATTATTTACATCGGTCAACTCAATCCCAATCCTTATATTTCCATTTGACAAATGATCAATTGAAACTTTCATTCCAGAGGCAATAGCTTTTGGCAATTTTGATATAAGCTGAGTACCATTCTCCCTGGTAATTATTGCCTTATATTCCTTATTTTGTGTTGGAATGAAATCAAAATGCCCAGGTGTTTGAAATTCAGCAATAATATTATTATCCTGATCTGATATTTTTACATTTTTATTAAGGGTTTCACCAAAATAATTCGTTGCCAAAACTGAAATCGTATTTTTCTCATTAACATTTAAATATCCTCCTTCGGTGTAAAAATGTAACTGAATATTTTCATCACTTCGTTGATTTCCTTTTAATACTTTAATTTCATTTTCGGGATTTACAATATAGATTCTCTTGTTAAAAAAACAGTCGCTGCCGAAATTCATCATCCATTTGGTATAGGCATAAATTGTGTAATAACCAGAGGCGAGGCCTTGAGGTATAGAAAGAGTCCCATTTGCCGTACCTTTATTAATTTGATATTTTCCGGTTGCTTTTGATTGGCCATTTTTGTCAACTAAATCAAGATAAACAATTTTGCTTATAGAATCTTTCCCAAAAGTCCCGTTTAAAAAATAATAAGCTTTAAACAAAATGTTTTCTCCAGTAACATATTCACACCTGTCTGAATGCAAATATATTTTTTCATTAAGAATAAAATCTTCCTTAAAATTGAATTTTTCTTTTATTGAAGAATTATAAATCTGAGAAAAGCATGAGATTGCTGAAAAAGAAAGGAGCAAAACATTGCTTAAGATATAAAATAAAAACCTGTAATAAATTTTTTTCATTGTTTATTTTTTAAACCGTTCTCCTCAAAATAATCTGGTCTTATTCCAGTTCCTAATCCATTAAATTTGCAAAAGACGCATCTTTCATTGGTCAAAAGCACTAAATTCCCACCAGCATCTGCAATCCAACCGGGAGGAAGGCCCATTAAATCTTGAGGAAATATTCCTGCAAGAACAATATCATTATGACAACCATAATCATAACCGGCTTCTAGTGCTGTTAGATATGCAGTTATACCTTTTGATTTTACAGCAGAAGCTTCAAAAATACCAAAAACGGTTTCATTGGGATTCCTAATACATCTGAGGTTTCCTATCAGTTGATATGGTTGTTTGCTATATAATGGATCCGGAAGGTTGTTTTCCATGGCACTATGCCAAAAATTATAAGAAAATTCAGAAAGTGCATATTGCCTGACATATATTCCATACTTTAATTGAAATTTCATAGAATTAGGGGTAAAATTCAAGGGGTAATGAGTAATATAATTTGTTTGAAAATTTATAGTATTGGATATATAAATATCGTTGAATTGAGTATGCTTATAACATTTATAAGGGATGGGAGGATCAATTTGAGTTAAAACTTGACCATCCCAATAGGCGGAAGTTCTATATGGTAATCGATATTCCCAATCTTCAAAAACATCCCACTTATAATATTTTTGTTCACTAGTACCAGGTTTGGTGGAAATATAAAATTGATAACCACTTGATTCTGCATTAGTTCCTGTAGCCGGCTTAGTCATTGTATCGGCCTCTAATTCTGAAATATCAGGAACATCAAGTAATTCAACATAATCGGATTCGTATCTCTTTCCTTCCTGTAGTTCAATGGATAATTTATATTTGGCACCTATTTGTCCGGCAAAAGTTTCAGGAGTATGATATTTGCCAACACTATCCTCGGTTAATGGCACTGTATTACCTTTATCATCANNTTAGCGCCTCTAACAGGTTCATTAACTTTAGAATTAATTGTTTTTGTCTTTAAAATAGTAATTTCATGTGGCCCATTTTCATTAGTAACCATACCATAAATAACTAAAAGGTTTTCTAATTTCACTGCTTTGGGCGTGAATTCATAAATACAATTTTGAAAAATTAATGTAATACCAACAATTATTACTGTCAACTTTATTATCCTTCTCATATTAAATAAATATTCAAATGAATATCAAATGATTATTCTGGTTATTAATTGCTAAAATATTTATCTGACTAAAATTATATGATATTGAAAAAACAGGTACACTATATATTGAAACCATATGGGTTTTTATTGAACTATCTTTAACTTGAGTAAATACTGAATAGGCATTTCTTCTTCCGGTTAAATTATAAACTGTCACGGTCCAAAAAGAATGTGCAGTCTTTTTTCTAAACAAGTTTCCATCAATTTTCATTTTTTAAACCGTTCTCCTCAAAATAATCTGGTCTTATTCCAGTTCCTCCTCCATTATATTTGCAAAAGACACATTCTTTTCTAGGCACTAGCACAAGGCTTGCACCAGCATCCCCGATCCAACCGGGAATCTGGTTCATTAAATCTTGAGGACGGACCCCCTGAAGAGGAAGTACATAATCACAATCAGTAGAACTTTGGATCTCTGATGTGACTAAATATGCCGTTATACCTTTTGATTTTATAGCAGAAGCTTCAAAAATACCAAAAACGGTTTCATTGGGATTGCTAATACATTTAATGTTTCCTATCAGTTGGTATGGTTGCTTGCTATATAAGGGATCTGGCTGGTTGTTTTCCATAGCACTATACCAATAATTATAAGAAAATTCAGAAAGTGCATATTGCCTGACATATATTCCATACTTAAAAAAAAACTTCAAAGAACCGGGGGTAAAATTCAAGGGGTAATGAGAAATATAATTTGTCTGAAAATTCTTAGTATTGGAAATATAAATATCGTTGAATTGAGTATGCTTATAACATTTATTAGGGAGGGGGGGATCAATCTGAGTTAAAACTGTACCATCCCAATAAGCAGAAAAAAGATATGGTATACGATATTCCCAATCTTCAAAAACATCCCACTTATAATATTTTTGTTCACCAGTACCAGGTTTGGTGGAAATATAAAATTGATAACCAATTGATTCTGGACTAGTTCCTGTTGCCGGCTTAGTTATTTTCTCGGCCTCTAATTCTGAAATATCAGGAACATCAAGTAATTCAACATAATCGGATTCGTATTTCTTTCCTTCCTGTAATTCAATGTTTAATTTATATTTGGCTCCTATTTGTCCGGCAAAAGATTCAGGAGTATGATATTTGCCAACAGTATCCTCGGTTAATTGCACTATATCACCTTTATCATCAAATATAGAAACCTTAGCGCCTTTAACAGGTTCATTAACTTTAGAATTAATTTTTTTTGTCTTTAAAATAGTAATTTCATGTGGCCCATTTTCATTAGTAACCATGCCATAAATTACAAGAAGGTTTCCTAAATCCCCAGTTTTGGGCGTGAATTCGTAAATACAACTTTGAATAATTAATGTAATACTAACAATTATTACTGTCTTTGACTTGAGTAAAATCTGAATAAGCATTTCTTCTTCCAGTTAAATTATAAACTGTCACGTTCCAGAAAGAATGTGCAGTCTCTTTTCTGAACAAACTTCAGTTATTGTTCATTTTTTAAACCATCCACCTCAAAATAATCTGGTCTTATTCCAGTTCCCCCATTATATTTGCAAAAGACACATCCTTCATTAGTCAAAAACACTAAATTCAAACCAACAACTGCAATCCAACCGGGAGGAAGGCCCATTAAATTTTGAGGAAATACTCCTGTAAGAGCATCAACACCATAACAACCATAATCACCTTCTAGTGCTGGTAGATATGCCGTTATACCTTTCGATTTTACAGAAGAGGCTTCAAAAATACCAAAAACGGTTTCTTTGGGATTGCTAATACATCTAAGGTTTCCTATTAGTTGATATGGTTGTTTGCTATATAATGGATCTGGCTGGTTGTTTTCCATAGCGCTATACCAATAATTATAAGAAAATTCAGAAAGTGCATATTGCCTGACATATATTCCATACATATATTGAAACTTCGAAGAACCGGAGGTAAAATTCAAGGGGAAATGAGTAATATAATTTGTTTGAAAATTTCTAGTATCGGAAATGTAGATATCGTTAAATTGAGTACGAGTATAACATATATAAGGGATGGGGGGATCAATTTGATATAAAACGGTACCATCCCAATAGGAAGAAACCCTATATGGTAATCGAAATTCCCAATCTTCAAAAACATCCCATTTATAATATTTTTGTTCGCTGGTACCAGGTTTGGTGGTTATATAAAATTGATAGCCACTTGATTCAAGACTAGTTCCTGTTGCCAGTTTAGTCATTTTCTCGGCTTCTAATTCTGAAATGTCAGGAACATCAAGTAATTCAACATAATCGGATTCGTATTTCTTCCCTTCCTGTAGTTCAATACTTAATTTATATTTGACACCTATTTCCCCGGCAAAAGTTTCAGGAGTCTGATATTTGCCAACACTATCCTCTGTTAAAGGCACTGTATTACCTTTATCATCAAATATAGAAACCTTAGCGCCTCTGACGGGTTGATTAACCTTAGTATTAATTGCTTTTGTCTTTAAAATAGTAATTTCATGGGGCCCATTTTCATTAGTAATCATACCATAAATAACCAGAAGGTTTTCTAATTTCACAGCCTGGGGCGTGAATTCGTAAATACAACTTTGAATAATTAATGTAATACTAACAATTATTACTATCAACTTTATTAGCTTTCTCATTTCAGAAAGAATGTGCAGTTTTTTTTCAAACAAGTTTCCATCATTTTCCATTTTTTAAACCGTTCTCCTCAAAATAATCAGGTCTTATTCCTGTTCCTCCTCCATTATACTTGCAAAAGACACATTCTTTTTCATGCACAAGTATTAATTGTGGCCCGTATTCCCCAACCCAACCGGGAAACTGGTTCATTAAATCTTGAGGACGTACTCCTGAAAGAGCAATTGTATAACCACAAGGGAATATTGGATCCTCTAATTCCGTCAGATATGCCGTTATGCCTTTTGATTTTACAGCAGAAGCTTCAAAAATACCAAAAACGGTTTCATTGGGATTGCTAATACATTTAATGTTTCCTATCAGTTGGTATGGTATCTTGCTATATAAGGGATCTGGCTGGTTGTTTTCCATAGCACTATACCAATAATTATAAGAAAATTCAGAAAGTGCATATTGCCTGACATATATTCCATACATATATTGAAACTTCGAAGAACCGGGAGTAAAATTCAAGGGGTAATGAGTAATATAATTTGTTTGAAAATTTTTAGTGTTGGAAATGTAAATATCGTTAAATTGATTATGCATATAACATTGATAAGGGATGAGGGGATCAATTTGAGCTAAAACTGTACCATCCCAATAGGCAGAAATCTTATATGGTAATCGATATTCCCACTCTTCAAAAACATCCCACTTATAATATATTTGTTCACTATTACCAAGTTTGGTGGAAACATAAAATTGATAACCACTTGATCCTGGACTAGTTCCTGTTGCCGGTTTAATTATTTTCTCAGCCTCTAATTCTGAAATATCAGGAACATCAAGTAATTCAACAAAATCGGATTCGTATTTCTTTCCTTCCTGTAGTTCGATGTTTAATTTATATTTGGCACCTATTTGTCCGGCAAAAGTTTCAGGAGTATGATATTTGCCAACACTATCCTCGGTTAATGGCACTGTATTACCTTTGTCATCAAATATAGAAACGTTAGCGCCTTTAACAGGTTCATTAACTTTAGAATTAATTCTTTTTGTCTTTAAAATAGTAATTTCATGTGGCCCATTTTCATTAGTAATAATGCCATAAATTACAAGAAGGTTTCCTAAATCCCCAGTTTTGGGCGTGAATTCATAAATACAACTTTGAAAAATTAATATAATGCTAACAATTATTACTGTCAACTTTATTATCCTTCTCATGTTAATACAATACACATTCAATTGAATATCAAATGATTATTCTGGTTATTAATTGCTAAAATAATTGCCTAACTTAAAATTATATGAAATTGAAAAAACAGGTACGCTATAAATTGAAACCATATAGGTTTTTATTGAACCATCTTTAACTTGAGTAAATACTGAATAAGCATTTTTTCTTCCGGTTAAATTATAAACTGTCACGGTCCAGAAAGAATGTGCAATCTTTTTTCTAAACAAGTTTCCATCAATATTTAGTGAAAGATCAAGCCTGAAATAGTCTGGTACCCGCAATTGATTCCTTTCGGAATAATTAACTATATCATGATTATCCAAAGAATATAGGTAAGTAGCACCAGTGTATGGCCTGCCAGTGCTATAAACAAAATTTGCCGAAATGCTTACTCGCCTAAGGTTACGATAATTAGCAACTATATTGATGTTATGGGGTTTATCATAATTTGAGGGATAGTAGTTTCCCTGATTAATTGTTTCTTCATCTGTATTTCCTTTAAATCTGAATTCGCTTTTGGAATAAAAGTAATTTAGCCATCCTGTTAATTTTCCGGTGTTTTTCTTTATCATGAATTCAAAACCATAGTTCCGGCCATTTCCTGATAAAATATCTCTTTCTATATATTGATTTTGAACCAAGTCTGCTCCGTTTTTATAATCAGAGACATTTTTATTTTCTTTATAATAAATTTCGAAAGAAACATCGTATTTGTTTTTATCTAAATTCCGATAATAACCCAAATTGTATTGCTCTCCAACAATGGGCTTTGAGAAAGGATCACAAAGCTTCCATCTATCTGTTGGAGATATTGAGATTGTGTTTGTAAGCATAAATATATACTGGTTGTTATGGCTATATCCCAATTTTATAGAATTATAGTCATTTATCAAATATCGTAACGAAAATCTGATATCGAGCCCTGAATAACTTTTTATTGTTTTAAAATTTGGATAAACTGTTGAATCAATTATAGTTTCAGCAGATAATGGTTCATTTTGAAGATAGGAGAAAACTGTCTTTTTGCCAAGATAATTGTAGAGACTGTAACGAAGACCCCCTGAAACACTGATCTTTGGTGTTATATCATAAGTATCGCCCAAATATATGGCAGATTCTAAAGCTTTTTCCCCTTCAAAAGTTTTTTCCTGATAATTAGAGCTGTCTACCGGATTAAATGCACCCGGGTTTATTTGGTATAAAATAGAATTAAACCCAAACTTCAATTCATGGTTTGGCACCGGTGCGTAATTAAATGACTGATTTATTTCGAAATATTTTAATTGATGTTTATAAATGTATTTATCGGCGGATAGGAATTCGTTTGTTTCCTTAAAGTTATAATTACTATAAACTGCCGAAGTACGGGAATATAACTTTTTATTGAAAATATGTTTCCAATTTAGAGATGATCCTATATTTGAATAGTTATAGTTAACATGGCTAACTAAAGTATAATTATCAATGCTATAATATGTAAATAGACTTATTTGGTTATTTTCGTTTATTTCATAGTTNNATGCAACAGCCAGTTTGAGTATGTACTACGTATACCAATAATAAAAGAACTCTTGTCTTTAATCAAAGGGCCTTCAAATAAAAGCCTCCCTGTAACAGGACTAATACCCCCTTTCATAGAAAACCCATTTCTATTTCCTTGTTTTGACCGAATATCAAATACAGAAGAGATCCTGCCCCCATATTCAATCGGAATACTACTTTTATAAAGTTCGAAATCCTTAATCAAATCAGCATTGAAAGCAGAAAACATACCCAACATGTGGGACGTGTTGAAAATAGGAACATTATTAAAGATAAATAAATTTTGATCTGCAGCTCCTCCTCTAATATTAATACCGGATGATGATTCACCTACAGTTTGGACCCCTGGTAGTAAAAGAGATGCTTTTATTATATCTCTTTCACCAGTTGCATATGGAAGCTCTTTTATCTCCTTAGCTGAGAGTTTTTCAAACCCTATTTGGTTGCTTTTTACATTATTATTCTTACTTTCAGTTATTACAACTTCTTTTAATGCGACCATGTCTTTGGATAAATTTATATTTATATTTCCATTAGAATATAAATTTACTTTTTTATAAATAGTGATCATGCCTAAAGTTTTAAACCCAATTTTGTATGTTCCACATTTAATATTGATCCTATAATACCCATCAACATCCGCTGTGGCTCCTATATTTGAGTTATCAATAAAAGCAATAGCGCCGATTAATGGCTCCCCTGTTTCCAGATCTTTAATGTAGCCAGTAAGCGTGGCGTTCCCTTTGCTGTTTTTCACCCCAAAGCTTATTTCTTCAATTTTGTTCTTATTGTCGAAATAGGTATATTTTTCTATAATGTTCTCGGAATTTGCTCTATTATAGTTTGAACTCCTTTTTGAACTATCAATAGTGATCCATTTATCTGATAATTCAGTTTTTATATTCGATTTTGTGATAATAATATTTCCATTGTTATCCGAATAATAATGTAAGTTCTTATTTTGTAAAATTTGATTAAGAGCTTGTCCAATTAATAAATTTTTAAAATTTACTGAAATAAATAAAGAGTCAACCCATTGAGGATCATAATAAAATTTGATCTGATGAGAATTTTCAATATCATCAACAAATTTTGAGAAAGTAACATTTGATCCTGAATAGCTGATTTTTACGGAATCAGTTTGTGCCAGTAATGGTCGGATAGAGATGAACAAAACTATGAAAAAGAATGCCAGGGATTTAAAATACATTGGTTTTTATGGATTTGTATTAAATAAGTAAGGTTTAAACTTAAATTGGTTATTATAAAATGGAATCCGTATAACTAAAAAGTTTTGTAAGTTCACTATTGTTTGATTTAAATAACCGAATTTTATTTCCCTTCATAAAAGATTTTATTTTATTTCTTCCCCCTGCAAATATCTTGAGAAACCTTTTCTTGGATGAAATATCAACCATCTTTCCATTGATTTCAAAAAATAATTTCCTTTTTTGAGATGTAAATTCACCAATATTTTGCGTGGTAATCGTTTCAACATAATCTTTACTCCATCTTGAATAGACATTTAAATGTTTACCCAAAAATATTTCCTCATAAAAACCTGATTGTGGCAAAAAGGGTAATTCGTAATAGTTAACAAAAACTTTATCATCTAAATAAAATCTTGTAATAACCTCGTTATTTAATTCAAAAACAATACCTTTTTCATTTGTTTTATTTAACGCAAAGTGCAATTTCTGTTCAAAAATATCATAAATGAGATTTATGTCTTTGTATGTATTATTGCCAAGAATAAGTTTGCAAGGAGAATAATTTGTAACATCAAAATATGGTTTACCATATGCGCGAGGATATTTTTCGAAAAAATATCTTGCATTCATCAATACAAAATCGTTCTCTAAAGATGAATCAACTTTATTTTTTACCAGCGAAAAAAGATTGCCCTGTTTATCAAAACTATATTGCTGACTATAACACACCGGTGCAGAAATAAAAAGTAGGACAGCATAAAGGAAAGCTGTTAATCGATAGTGTTGATAGGCCATTAAATTTTTTTTGTGTATTGCAATAATACTTTTTATTTTATTGAAAAAAAAGCTTTTTTATCATATTTGATGGCCCTAAAACTTAATCCAACTTGCATATTAAGTTCACCAAATAATAAAAACAGTAATGAAAACCAAAAGAAAAATTGGAATAATCCAGAGCAACAAAATTGAATTTCAATAGAATATGGTGGAAAAGAGGAACACTTACATCGTCACTGTATAAAAACAAAAACCGCCTAAGCATAACCCGGACGGGTTTAATTAATTGGCTTCGTAAGCATGGATAATTGATTAGAGAAGTCGAAAAGCTGGAAAATGTTTCAGTATAGTTTCAGTAACAACAAATTAAAAAGCCTTGATTCTATTGATTATCAAGGCTTTTTGTATATATTTTGGCTCCCCAGGTAAGACTCGAACTTACGACCCACGGATTAACAGTCCGTTGCTCTAACCAACTGAGCTACTGAGGAATTTTTTTAAACCCTTATAATTAAATTGAACTTCAGATTACTTCCTGATTATCGGGATTTCTTGGTCCAACTTAGTTACTAAGAACATTTTCTAAATAACGAATTGTATTTAGAGTCGCAAAAGTAAGGGCTTTTGCTGAATTAAGCAATATCTTTGCAAAAAATTTTTAAAATGATGCGGATACTCGGAATAGGGAATGCTCTTGTCGATGTTATGACATTGATTGACAATGATAATATACTTGAATTTTTTTCATTACCTAAGGGAAGTATGCAGCTTGTAGATGGTGAAAAATCTGCACTTATCAAAGCAGGAACCTCTAATTTTAAAAGAAATCTTGTTTCAGGGGGTTCAGCTGCCAACACTATTCACGGACTTGCAATGCTTGGAGTAAACACGGGGTTCATAGGATCTGTTGGAAAGGATACTACCGGTAACTTTTTTGAAAGCGACATGAGGAAGGCTGGGGTGAAGACTTTTTTATCACGTCGGAATTCTGTAACAGGCACAGCGGTAGCTCTTATTTCTCCGGGTTCAGAAAGAACTTTTGCAACTCATCTTGGAGCAGCTGTTGAACTTGAATCAGGTGACCTTAATCCGGAAGACTTTAAAAATTATGATATACTTTACCTTGAAGGTTATCTGATTATAAATAAAGCTCTTGTGGAAAGAACCTGCAGGATTGCTAAAGATAACAACATGAAAATTGCACTTGATCTTTCAAGCTACAATGTTGTGGACGCAAAACTTGATGATTTCAGGGAAATAATTGAAAACTATGTTGATATAGTTTTTGCAAATGAAGAGGAGGCAAAATCATTTACAGGTATGGCTCCTCTTGACGCACTTAGTAGTATCTCCACTTTGTGTGATATTGCTATCATAAAGGTTGGAAAAGAAGGATCACTCATAAAACATGGAGAAGAAGTATTCAAAATCGGGACAATCGCAGTTCAGTGTATCGATACAACCGGTGCAGGCGATCTGTATGCTTCAGGGTTTCTTTATGGATATGCAAACGGATTATCACTTGAAAAATGCGGTTTGTTTGGTTCTGTTCTTGCAGGCCATGTTATCGAAATCGTCGGTGCAAGGATGGATGAAAACCGATGGAAAAAGATCATGGAAATTCTTAAGAAAGAAATCCAATAAACACACCTCGAGGCTTCATTCGGGGCTAGGAGACAAAGAATTTTTTTGCCCCCAAGGGTTTCGTTAAATTGAAATGCCACGCCATCGCGTGGCCCTACAAGTATATGACAATAAGTAGGAGATGTTGAAAAATTCCTTTGTGATCCTAGTGATACACAAAGGAGAAGAGTCAAAATAAACTGCTTTTTCAACACCCACTTGTTCTCTACCAGATGACAGGTCGTTGTTCAACTGGTCGGAATAATTTGTCTCCCGGCTTTACATCAGGAAAAGCACTATAAAATTCAGGCATATTATAAACAACACCGTTTATCCTGACTTTTGCAGGCGAATGCTCGTCAGTTTTAACCCTTTTCTTTAATTCCTTATCGCGCATATTAGTCCTCCAAACCTGAGCATATGCCAGAAAGAAACGCTGATAATTAGTGAACCCATCAATGGGTTTGGGTGTTTCCTTCCCTTCCAGAGACAATTTGTAGGCATTAAAAGCTACTGTGCCGCCACCCAGGTCAGCAATATTTTCACCAAGTGTCAGTTTTCCATTAACAAACACTGAATCAAGTATCTCATTATGGTTATATTGGTCAATAAGCATAGCTGCATGAGCTTCAAAGGCTTTTGAATCGTCCTTTGTCCACCAATCACGGAGGTTCCCGTCTTTATCATATTGTCTTCCCATATTATCGAATCCATGGGTCATTTCATGACATATCACAAAGCCAATAGCACCATAATTGACGGCATCATCTGCATCCAGGTTAAAGAAAGGAGGCTGAAGTATACCTGCCGGGAAAACGATTTCATTTCTGTTTGGATTGTAATAAGCGTTCACTGTCTGAGGTGTCATTCCCCATTCCGTGGGGTCAACAGGTTTTCCTACTTTATCCATAGAATATCTGAATTCGAAAGCTTGTGAATTAAGCACGTTTAATACATAGGATTCGGAGGAAATAGATAAGCCTGAATAGTCTCTCCACTTATCCGGATAACCTACTTTAACTCCCATCTTTTCCAATTTGGCCAGTGCTTCCTGTTTTGTTTGCGGGCCCATCCAGGTAAGATTTTCAATCCGCTGCTTAAGGGATTTCTTAAGGTTCATTACAAGATCAGTCATTTTCTGCTTGGCGACAGGCGGAAAATATTTTTTTACATACAACTGGCCGATTGATTCACCAAGTGAAGCACTTGTGACATCCAGAATGAGTTTCCAGCGAGGTTCCATTTTCTCCTGTCCCGTTAATGTTCTGTTATAAAAGTCGAAATTCTGATCAACAAATTCCTTACCGAGATAAGCTGCAGTGCTGTTAATCAGCTGCCACCTCAAAAAGGTTTTCCAATCATCCACAGGCACAGTTTTCATCATGTTACTCAGTTCTTTCATGAAGCTGGGCTGCCAAATATTGACTTCAGATAATCCGGGATATCCAACCTGAGTAAAATAGGAATGCCAGTTGATATCAGGGGCCAGTTTATTAAGTTCCTCAATTGTGACTTTATTATAAGTCTTCAGTGGATCCTGATTTTCGACATTAGTAAAGGATGCTTTAGCCAGTTGCGTTTCCATTTTCATAACTGTTTCAGCATTCTTTCCTGCGACTGATGGTTCATCCTTTAACAATTCAAACATCTTTGTTAAATGAATAAGGTATTTCTCTCTTATTTTTTTGGTGGATTCATCATTGTTAAAATAATAATCTCGTTCGGGTAAACCGATACCAGCCTGATAGCACTGGGCTATTACACTTGTGCTGTTCTTTGAATCCTGGTTGGAAAACACTACAAAAAACGGACTAATCTGGTATGTTTGAGAAAATGCTCCAACAGATTGTACATCAGCAATACTCCTTATAGATTCAATCTTATCGAAAAACATCTTCAAGGGGCTTAAACCAAGCCGTTCGATTGAAATTGTATCCATACCGGAATTATAGAAAGTCCCGATTTTTTCAGTATTACTACCTGGCTGAACATCTTTGACGGCTGCAGCTTCCTCAATTATTTCTCGGATATCATGCCTGTTCCTTTCAAAAAGTTCATCAAAAGTAGAACGGGAATTCTTATCAGCCGGAATAGGATTGTTTTTCAGCCATGTACCATTTGTATAGTTGAAGAAATCATCACCAGGTTTAATTGTCGTATCCATATTCTGAACATCAAAAGCAGGGTACTTTTTCACTTTTTCTACAGTGTTTTTTACATTAGTTGTACAACCCTGTAATAAGGCGATAGTGAGTATTGCAATAATAATTTTTTTCATAAATATGATTTAAATTTAAAATATTGATAATAACAGCAAATGTATTGTTCTTCATTATAAATGACATAAAAGTAATCCTGGTTAACCTATAACAACCTTGACTTTATGTTCTTTCCCATCTCCGAATGCCGGAATAAGATTTGATTTATATGGCATTCCATCGATTGTCACTTCCTTAATTCCTTTCGATTTTTGATCAGGATTAACTACTTCAATCTGGTAAGTGGCACCCCTGAATTTACGTGTAGCTTTAAACCCTTTCCAATCCGTCGGAATGCATGGATCTATTAAAAGGCCATCATACTCAGGGCGAATACCCAGCATATATTGTGTGACAGCATAGAAATTCCAGGAGGCAGTCCCTGTCAGCCATGAATTCTTGGCTTCACCCGGTTTAAAAGCATCTTTGCCCGCAACCATTTGTGCATAAACATATGGTTCAGTCTTATGCAAATCGCTGATTTCCTCGAGGTACGACGGACATATCTTTTTGTAATAATCCCAGGCTCTGTCTCCATTGCCAACCACCGTTTCGCCTATCATAATCCATGGGTTATTGTGACAAAAAACACCTGCATTTTCTTTATAACCGGCAGGATAAGATGAAATTTCGCCATATTCTATATAGTATCTGGTGAATGCCGGGTTATTTAGAACTATCCCGTATTTGCTGTCGAGCCTTTCTTTAACTGCATTAAGTGCTTTAGTACAAAGGCCTTCTTCCTTTCCAATTCCTGCCATAGTGCACCAGCCCTGTGATTCTATAAATATTTTTGCTTCTTCGTTATCATTGCTTCCAATTTTACGGCCATAATAGTCATATGCACGGATAAACCATTCTCCGTCCCACCCATATTTCTTTATGACATCTACCATTGTATCAACATGTTTTTGAGCGCGCGCTGCTTCAGCATCTTTTCCCAGTCTCTTACAGAGTTCAACATAATCGCGACCATAAACCACGAAAAGACCTGCAATCATAACAGATTCAGCTTTAGATCCTTCAGTTTTGTTTTCAGTTGTTTGGAATGATTCATCCGGATCGTTTGAGAAACAGTTCAGGTTGAGGCAATCATTCCAGTCGGCACGGCCAATAAGAGGAAGACCATGAGGCCCCAGGTTGTTTACTACATGATCAAATGAAACTGTGAGATGGTCAAATAAACTTCGTGCAACTGACACATCGTTGTCGAAAGGTACCTTCTCATTAAGAATTCCGAAATCACCTGTTTCCTTAATATAACTCACAGAACCAAGGATAAGCCAGAGCGGGTCATCGTTGAAACCACCGCCAATATCGTTATTACCACGCTTATTTAGCGGCTGATATTGATGATAGCAGCCTCCATCAGGAAATTGTGTGGAAGCGATATCAATGATCCTTTCGCGGGCACGTTCCGGGATCTGATGAACAAAACCGGTCAGGTCCTGATTGGAATCACGAAATCCCATTCCCCTGCCAATGCCCGATTCGAAGAATGAAGCTGATCGGGAAAAACAGAAGGTTATCATACACTGGTACTGGTTCCAAATATTCACCATCCTGTCAATCCTGTCGTCGCCAGAATCTACTGTATAGATACTTAATAGATTATCCCAGTATTTACGAAGATCTGCAAGTGCGGCTTCAACTTTAGCGCTGGTATTAAACTTTGCAATAGTTTCTTTTGCCTTTTTCTTATTGATAACATTTTTTGACTCCCACTTCTCATCCTCTTTATTTTCCACATATCCGAGTATGAAGATGAAATCTTTTGATTCACCTGGTTTAAGTTCCACTTCAATAAAATGTGAAGCGATAGGTGACCATCCGTGAGCTTCGATGTTTTTCGGTTTTCCTTCAGCGACAACCTGAGGCTCATCAAATCCATTGTACAAGCCGAAAAATGATTCTCGATCAGTGTCATATCCCTGTATCGGTACATTTACCGAGTAGTAGGCATAATGATCGCGTCGCTCCTTATACTCGGTTTTATGATAGATGACCGACCCTTCTATTTCAACCTCGCCGGTAGAAAAATTCCTTTGGAAGTTTTCCATATCGGATGCTGCATTCCATAAGCACCATTCCGTAAATGAAAAGACTTTAAGTTTAATAACTTTTTTTGAATTATTTGTAAGAGTAAGTTTTTGAACTTCTGCCCATGTCTTCAGTGGAACAAAATAAAGTACGCTGGCTGTAATTCCGTTTTTCTCACCTTTAATAATGGTATAATTCATCCCATGACGGCATTCATAGCTATCCAATTCTGTTTTACAGGGTTTCCAGCCTGGCGACCAGATACTCTCGCCATCATTAATATAGAAATACTTACCACCGCTGTCCATCGGCACATTGTTGTACCTGTATCGTGTAATCCGGCGGAATTTGGCATCTTTATAAAAAGAGTACCCTCCTGCAGAGTTTGAGATAAGCGAAAAAAAATCTTCGTTCCCAAGATAATTTATCCAGGGCCATGGAGTGCGTGGGTTATTGATTATATATTCCCTGTTTTTGTCGTCGAAGTAACCGTATTTCATACTTATTTATTTTAAAATTTGTCAGGATCACTATTGACTTTGCTGAGCTTTGACTCTTCTATCGTTTAATTCAATTGTAATTTCATCCATCTTCTTTTGATTTAATGGATAAAGTGTCATAACACCGGCTGCAATCAGTGTAATAATAGTCGGGATCCAACTCATTAGCATTATGATACCCGGAACTGCACCTTGAATGGCAACAGTATCTTGTCCATTGTATTTAAATGCGGCTAATACAAATCCGATAATTGCACCGGCTAATCCTCCTCCAAATTTGGTAGCGAAAGAACCGGCAGAGTAAACGAGCCCAGTGGCTCTTCGTCCATTCTTGAATTCAGAGTAATCGGCAGCATCACCAAGCATGGCAAAGAAAAGTGTTGGGAATATTGCAGCTCCAAATTCTGAGATGATACCAATTGTGAAAATGGACTTAATATTATCCGGTCCGCAAAAAACAAGTAAGGCATTTACTATTCCTGAAAAAATCAGGGCATAAATGAAAAGATTGCGTTTCCCAAGGCGTTTGCCCAGAGGGGATGTTATCATAGCACCGGCAATTGAAGCCAGCATTAATCCGACCATATATGAAGCAGCCAGCAACTGATTATGCAAATAATGAGTAAAATAGATTACCACAATACCCTGCTTCATCGAATTGTAGACATTGAACAGTAAACCGATGATAAGGAGGATGATCCAGGGTCTGTTTCTGATAAGATCTTTCAGGTCCCTGCCCAAATTTGTTTTTTGTTCTTTGGGAGGTTGCACACGTTCCTTTGTGGTAGCAAAAGTCACCATCAGGAACAGAGATAAGAAAACCGATAAAAGATAAATGGAATTGCTATAACCTCTCTTCTGGTCAATAATGGTAATATCTTTGGCTACAAGGTTTTCTTCACCGGATATGATAAAAGAGTATTTTTTTTGAGCTTCCATTGATAAGCTTTTGCCATGTGTGGGGACATTAAGACTATCGGCCATTTCGGAATTGGCCCAGGTAAACAGGGCAATTCCATTTTTGGTTTTGATATTTACATTTTTAACATCCTTATTGGTTGATACGCTTACTTCATATTTTTTTGAATCAAGCTTATTGATATCAATAGACGGATTGATATTGCCAAAGTGCAAAACCAAAAACAACAAAGCTCCCTGAACCACCATTCCCCCGGTAAATGCTCCAACCATACGATACGATCCCAGACTTGTACGTTCTTTGTTGTCGATGGTCATAACAGCCATTAATGCGCCATAAGGGATATTATTCGCGGTGTAAACAAGAAAAAATATCAGATAGGTAGCATAGGCATAAATTATTTTACCGGTCGGGCCAAATTTCGGAGACGTGAATAGCAATGATAATGTTACTCCTAAAGGGATGGCTGTCCATAATATCCAGGGACGAAATTTACCATATTTTGAATTTGTTCTGTCGCAAATAACACCCATTGCAATATCGATGATCCCATCACTGAAGCGCGCAATTAACATGAGCAATCCCACGGCAGCAGGATTTATTCCAAAAACGTCAGTGTAAAAAATAAATAGGAAAGTAGCCACTCCGCGCCAGGCTATATTTGCTGCTCCGTCTCCAAGTGCGTATCCTATTTTTTCTTTTAATGCAAGTTTTTCCACAGTTTCCGGTTTTAGTAGTTATTACACAAAGTAACAAAAAGAAGCAGAATTTTCTAGTTTAATTTTATGAAAATTGATCCTATACCAAATTAATAATTGTCTAATAATAAGGTCTGAAAATCCACCTGTATTATCAAAACAACAAGACAAGTTTTTTTAGAATATTGACATCTTTGTTATAAAGCAAGATCCGGAAGTTAAGCTGCACTTTCCACTTTGTGTCCTTTAAGTCCGTAATACAGAATAAAGGCAAAAAGCGGAATAGGAGCAAAGAATCCCACCGACATATTGAATTTATCTGCTATAAGTCCCATAACAGGAGGAAATAGAGCTCCGCCAAATATTGACATTACAATAAAGGAAGATGCCTTTTTTGTTTTTGGGCCAAGGTCCTTTATTCCCAAAGCAAAAATGGTAGGGAACATAACAGACATGAAAAAGAAAACGCCATAAAGTGCTATTAATGAAATCCAACCGGCACCCATGCTGACTACCGGTAACAAAAGACAACACATCAACGCGTATAAGGCAAGCAGTTTAGTTGGTTCAAATCTTTTCATCAGAAAACTTCCCGACATGCGTCCGATCATAAATAATGCAAATCCAATAGACAGAAAATATGGACCATAGGCAACATCAAAATGAGGATTCTGATTAACATCGGTAACAAAATTAATCAGATAACTAAATACTCCTGTTTGTGCTGCAACATAGCAGAACTGAGCAATCACCCCCAGAACGAAATGACGATGCTTAATAAGCGGCTTGTTCATCGGAGTTCTATCTGAAGAAGCCACACTGTCATTCTCTCCAAGGGTCTCTTCTTCCTTTATTTCAGGTAATTTGGTAAAAACGAATAAAATAGCGACTAACAATACTGTTCCTCCGATAGCACAATATGGCATTATCATAGAATTAAGCTTCTCTCCTGCAACATTACTATGGTTCCCATATATAAAAAGTCCTATAAGCGGACCGATAACCCAGGCCAGTCCATTGAACGATTGTGAAAAATTAATACGGCGTTCAGCTGATTCCTTTGGACCCAGCTTTGTGGTATAAGGATTGGCAGCAGTCTCGAGAGTGGCCAGTCCGCATCCCATGATGAACAGACAAATAAGAAATACCCAAAAAGATTCGAATGTTGTCGTGGCAGCAATAAGAAATGCACCGGAGGAAAAAAGAGATAATCCAAGAATTATACCTCTCTTATATCCGAACCGTTTCATAAAATATCCGGCTGGCAGCGCCATTCCAAAATAGGCAGTATAGACAGAAAACTGGATCATTCCGGACTGGGCTTTTGACATATTCAGCATATTCTGGAAATGCTTGTTCAGAGTATCCAGCATGCCATGAGCGATACCCCAAAGAAAGAAAAGGCTGGTTATAAGTATAAATGGAACAAGGAAACCCTGGGTAACAAGTTTCTGACGGTTCTCGGAAGGGGAAATTTCGTTTGTCATATTCAATATTGATTTGTGAATACAATATTGTGATGATTTCCGACTTTACCAAAACTTTGGTGTTATATTTATTTTTGCGTTTACAAAATATCCAGACTGATATCCTCAAAAAAAACTCCCGCAGATCTCGCAGATCCACGCGGATAAAATCTGCGATAATCAGCGAATTCTGTGGGAAATTCTTTTTTTAATTTACCTGAGCGTTACATTATTTAACCAAAAGATTCACTTTTAGTTTGAATTCGTCATAGATTGTTTTATCCCCCAGGTTATCGAAAAAACAGGCTTGAATTGAAAAGAAAACAGATTTCAAAGTTTATGGATATTGAGGCCGCCACTGATTTCAAATACCATACCTGTGGAGAAATTCCAATCTCCCCTAGATATTGATGCAACTGCTTTCCCTATATCTTCAGGTAATCCCCATCTTTTTTGAGGAACAAATCCTTCATTAATGAGTTTATCATACTTGTCTTTTAATTTTGCAGTCATTTCTGTTCTGATAACACCAGGACGAACTTCACAGACAAGAATTCCTTCGATCGAAAGCCGGTCTGCGAAAACTGTAGAAGCCATACTTAATCCGGATTTTGATATGCAATATTCTGCCCTGTTTGTTGAAGATCTGACGGCAGATACTGATGTCATGAATACAATAACAGGCTTATAATCAGCTATCTGTTGCTTAAGCCATATCATCTCCCTCGCTATCTGCTGAGCAAAGAAAACCGGACCTTTCAGGTTTATATTCATAACCCTCTCGTAGCTTTCCTCGGACATTTCAAGAACATCATTTCGCTGGAGAGGCGCTACACCCGCATTATTAACCAGAATGTCTATTCTACCGTATCTTTCAAGGATATTGGAAACAACCTCTTTCTGACATGTTGTACAGGAAATATCCAAACCTATCGGAAAAAACTGGGCCCCGCACTTTTCAACCTCAGGACCGAGGATTTCCATGCCTTCACTGTCAATAGAACGGGCTATCGCTGCAATATCATACCCTTCGGCTGCTAAAGCTATTGCAACCGATCTGCCTATTCCTCTGCTGGCCCCTGTAATGACAGCTACAGGTTTGTCATTCATACGTAAAGAGCATTATCAGGTTTCTCAGTAAATTCGCTTTAAAGGTAGTGATTTGCCAGACTTTGTCAACAATCGAATGAAATATCTTCATTATATTCTTTCCAGACCTTTACAAACCACACATCCTGCCATGAAATTCCCCTTAAATTCACAAAATAAATTTTACAGCTTTTTTCTAAAATTTGTTGATCTGGGGCTGATCCATGATAATCTGAAAAGCGATCCGGTATAGTATCCTAACAATCTGTAATAAATTAATGTTCTTGAAAAAACTTTTGGAATAAAAAATAACAGCAACCCAATCAGTGCCATAATACCTCCGGATATCAGGTTGTTAGAAACAAGAAATATCTGTATAAGAAGTCTTTCCAACCCGGTTTTGTGCTTGCTTATATAAACATGACGGGAAATATGAACTTCGGCTTTTGTCAGCGAGGTTGTTTTAAGATTTATCCTTGAGCTGCCGCCATGATTGTGCTCTACAATTACATTCCTGCAAAATGCAATTTCGCCATTAATATTCCTGACCCTCCTGCATAGATCGACATCCTCAAAGTACATCCAGAAGTCTTCATCAAATCCACCTTGCTTTTTAAATGTTTCACACCGGATCAGTATGACGGATCCTGAAACCCAATCTGGATGACTTATATGAGGAGTCTGGTGTCCGGTATCCGGTGTGCGGCTTCCACCAGCCAGTGACCTCTTACCGAGTATTGCTCTTTGAAATCCGGTAAGATTGAACAGCGATGGAAACAAACCGTATGATACGCTCTCTTTACCCTTTTCATTTTCCTGCCTGCACGAAACTATACTGAACTCCGGATTCTGTTTTGCGATATTTAAAAGTTTTTCAATTCCCGATTCTGACGCTATAGTATCGGGATTAAGAAATAAGAGGAACTCTCCTGAAGCGTTTTTAGCTCCCAGATTACAGCCATTAGCAAATCCCCCGTTAATTTCATTTATGATAAATCTGAACTTTGAAAACCGCTCTTCAATTTCATTGATTGTCTCATCCGAAGAATTATTATCAACAACAATAACTTCGATTTTAATGTTTTTGCCAGAGAAAGAGTCAAGAGATTCAAGGCACTTATTAAGCCTTTCCCAACCTTTGTAACAAACTGTGATTATTGAGAGATCTGTCATATGCTATGTGTAGCTATTCTTTTAACTTTGTTCTTGTTGCCGGTTAATTAGATTTAGGCCCTTAGTCCTTTCGTCCCTAAGTCCCTAAGTCTCTAAGTTCCTTACTCCCCTTGTATCTTCATCCCCATCTCCTATTTCCCCGGTCTCCCCTTCTTCTTCTCCCCCGTCATCCTCCTCCATCCATTCATAAACAGGTTTTTGTGGACCCTGATTCCTATACCATACAGCCAGCACAACACCCGAAAAAAATCCAAGCATATGAGACTCCCAGGATACATTTTTATAAACTCCAGGAAACAGTCCCCACACCATTGATCCATAAAGAAAGACAATTAGCAGTGATAATGCAATGAGTCTGAAGTACCTGCGTATTATGCCGCTAAAAAAGAGATATGATGCCAGACCATAAACAAGTCCGCTCGCTCCTATATGCCAGGCAGCCCTTCCTGCAATCCATACAAATAATCCTGTAAGAAAAAATGTCCAGATAAAGACCTTTAAAGCTACCTCCGAATAAAAATAAAAAAGTGCCAGTGAAAGAAAAAACAGGGGTATTGAGTTATTGAATAAGTGTGTAAAGTTGGCATGTATAAAAGGAGAAAATAAGATTCCGGGCAATCCCCGTGCTGTCATGGGATAAATTCCAAAACGAGAAAGATCTATTTCAAAGAGCACTTCAATAATCTTAACAAGCCACATCAAAAACACAAATATCCCCGGGATAATCATACTCAGAAGAAGTTTCTTCCTGTAAAATGCACCTTCGGCGATTATATCTGAATTGAGCTTTGACATGGTAAAATCAGGTGCTGGTTACTGGTTACTCGTTGATTGTTCTGTGTTAACAATTTCACTACCTGCTACTTACTTCTTTCTACTTACTTTCTTCTTGTCTCCTCTTCTCCCACTCACCCTTTCTCCTCTTCAGTATTAGTCAGTCTCTCCCTGGAAATATAATTCCGGCCGCTTTTCTTATTCTGTCAAGAGTATTCATAAGGTTAAGACTGAATGAGTGAGGAACGACTTCGCTTTGTAGTTTTCCTTCATCCAGGCAATTCATAACTTCTGCAGCTTCGAACTGGTAGCCCATTCCATCAGGCAGAAGGGAATACTCAATATCCTCTTTGCCATTCAAAGCAACAGTGAGCCGTTGTGACATATCACGGGCTCGGGAAAAAAACAGATTTCCGTTTTCGCATAACAAATCACATCCAATCCCGCCATTAGTGCGGAATGAACTGTAAAGTGTTGCCATCCGGCGATCATCATAGCTAAATATAATGCTTATTGAATCCTCCGATCCGGTTTGTATAAATGAAGCTTTAGCCTTTACTTCCGAAGGAACTCCCAAAAAATACATAGCATCAATAACAGGATAAATTCCAATATCTAGAAGGGATCCTCCGCCAAGGGATAAATTGAATTTCCTGTCGATTGGATCAAAAGGGGGTTGAAAAGAGAAACGAGCGTTAAGATGAACAATTTTCCCAGGCTCTCCGCTCAGCAACAGTTCTCTGGTTTTTCTGTAAATTGGCTGGAAAGGCGGCCAAAGAGCTTCCATAAGAAATATGTTTTGTCTGGCAGCTTCATTTATCATGCCTTCAACCTCGCGACTGTTCAATGCAAGAGCTTTTTCACAGATAACTGCCTTTTTATGCCTAAGGCAAAGCATTGTATGTTCATAATGATATGAATGTGGTGAAGCGATATAAACAACTTCCAGATCAGGGTCCGAAACCAGCTCTTCATAACTGCCGAAATATTTCTTAAAACCAAATTCTTCAGCGAACTGTCTGGCCCGATTCAGGTCACGTGATCCTACCGCATACAATTCAACATTTTCCAACAATTTAAGTCCTCTGGTAAATTTTGCCGACATTTTCCCGGGGGCCAGAATACCCCATTTATATTTCTTTTTCATTCTGAAAATATTTGCATAAATATAGGAATTAGTTGGGTAATTTGAGCTGTTCAGGAAGAGACTCTCGATACACCCCACTTGCCCTTCAGTCGTTCCCCCCAAGGGGAAGAAATACTCTGCATTTTATAGTGATCCTACTTAACTTATGAGTATTTTCTCCCCTTTGGGGGAGATATCGCGAAGCGACAGAGGGGGTTTTAGATCCCCAAAATGAAACTAATTGAAAGAAGTATCAATAAAAACAAAAATAATTAATTTTGTATATTCCTGTCTACCTGTCACTTAAAAAATAATTTACAAATTAATTGTATTATTTTAGTACTATGTATTGCATAGTATATTATTTTATATATATCTTTGTAATGTCATGTTACATGTAATAAACAGTAGTAATAAATAAAGAGCACCATGAAAATTACAGTTAGTATTAATCTCGGCGGATACTCTTTCAACATCGACGAAGATGCTTATGCCGAATTAAAGAGGTATCTGAAGAATCTGGAACTCCATTTTGCCGGTGAAGAGAGTTCCTCTGAGATTCTTTCTGATATTGAGAGCCGGATGGCAGAACTTTTCCGGACAAAACTTACCAACTACAAGCAGGTAATAAATATTGAGGATGTCTATCAGGTTATAACGGTTTTAGGCACTCCGGAAGATATTTCCGATACCGAAGGACCATCTGCACGTGATAAATTCTCTTCGCCCGGCTATCACAGGATGTACCGCGATACCGATCATAGAGTCATTGGCGGGGTCTGTGCAGGTATAGCCGCCTACTGGGATATTGAACTCTGGCTTGTGAGGTTGATCTTCTTAGTACTTGCAATGATGGGAGTCGGCATTCTGATATATCTCATTTTATATATAGTTCTTCCAGAGGCAAAGACAACCGCAGAGAAAATTGCAATGAAGGGAAACCCAGTCAATATTCACAATATAAAGGATTCTGTAAAAAAAGAATTTGATACAGTCAGAAAAAATATGAAACTGTAAAAGATCAAGTACATAAAACATTCGGAGAGTAAACTTTTAAAAATAAATACCATGGATTTAGAAAATAATAAAGCTCAAATGCGCAAAGGGATACTGGAGTATTGCATCCTTTCGGTGTTATCCAGAAATTCATGTTATGCGAGTGACATTATTAAGGAACTTAAGGAAGCAGAGGTAATCGTAGTTGAAGGCACACTTTATCCTCTTCTTACAAGGCAAAAAAATGCCGGATTGCTGAGTTATCGATGGGAAGAATCCCAGCAGGGACCTCCCCGTAAATATTATGAACTTACCGAGCAAGGCCGGAAATACCTGGCCGATCTCGATAAATCGTGGAAGGAGCTTGTCGAATCAGTAAATCTGATCAGAACCAGATAATCTATTATTAACCAATTAAAACTGACACTAATGGACAAGACAATTAATATAAATCTGGGTGGTACACTGTTTCAGATTGATGAGGAAGCTTTCCGGAAATTACGTGATTATCTTCAGGCAATTAATAACCGTTTGGGTAATTTACCGGGCGGACACGAAACAATCGAGGATATCGAATCGCGTATTGCAGAAATATTTAATTCGCAGAAAGGACTGGCCGGAGTTATTACAATTGAAAATGTTGACGCAATGATCTCCATTATAGGCAACCCGGAAGATTTTGAACATGGGGAACCTGAGGCAGCAGCACCGGTTTACACTTCTCAGAAAAGAAGGATGTTTCGCAATCCTGATGATTCGATTATCAGCGGTGTTTGCGGTGGCTTAGGAGCCTATCTTGATACTGATCCGGTTCTCTTCAGGATCCTGTTTGTTGTTTCTGCTATGTTTGGCATTGGATTATTTGTTTATGTTTTTTTATGGATTGCTCTTCCTGTAGCCAGAACAGATTCTCAAAAAGGAGAGATGTTTGGCTATTCACATCATTCGGCAGGAGCATTTGCCAGGCATCATAATGACTATCAGGTGACAGGAACTCCCGTAAACACTCAGGGATATAGTAGTTCTTCCAGGGTCGGGAATGCTATTAACGAAGTATTCAGGGCTATTGGCAGAGTGTTATATATCATCTTAAGAATCTTCCTTATATTGACAGGTGTCGTGTTCGTGCTTACAGGATTCCTTTTCATTTTATGTTTTGTAATGGTCTTTATTTTTGGATTATTCTCAATTGATTCTTCGGGAATCAACCTTATCAATTTCACTGATTTTCTCAATTATATTGTGAATTCCTCGGCAGTTCCCTGGATCATCATACTAACATCCGTTGTCTTTATCTTACCTATGCTTGCACTTATTTACTGGGGTGTAAAAATGATATTCTGGTTTAAGGCAAGAGATGGAATTATTAGTTTGGTTGCTCTGGTTGTATGGGTGATGACCGTTGCAATACTTGCTATTATCAGTTTCAATGAGGGAATCAGTTTTGCCGAGAACGCTAAGATATCGGCACAGAATATTTTACCTCATTCTCCTGATACTCTTTATGTAATGTCGGATCATAAAATTGAAGATCTTAAATTTGATAAAGAATTTACTCTTCCTCATAAAGAATATTCGGTTTTTATAAATGATGAAAAGAAAGAATTATATATCCGTCCGTATTTAGATGTAGACAAATCAGATAATAAATCAACATCGGTCGAAGTGAGAAAAAGTTCTGCTGGAAGAACGGAGATGGATGCTATGAAGAAAATTGACGGGATGAGGTACAACTACAGTATCAAAAGTGATACTCTCCACCTGGACGAATATTTTACCAGTCCTGCCGGACGTAAATGGGCAGCCGATAATGTTAAAATTAGTCTTTATATTCCTGCAGGTACTATTTTGAAATTTGAAAACAGACCCGGGTTTATGGTTCACTCTTCATTCAGAAATGAACGTGACGAGTATCTTGAATCCAGATGGGAATCTGGTAATAATTTATGGGTCATGACTAACGAGGGGCTTGAACCCGCTGATGAAAACTCTGTCAAACATAAATAATTCCTTGCTTTTTCATTCCTGATATCTTCAATGCAATCCGGTGCCCCTGAAAAGGTACCGGATTTTTTTCCATCAGTATCTGATGATGTGCCTGACTATTATTTCTATCAAATGTATAACTGTTGATATTCATTAATGAAAAAAAGATAAAATCTGCTTTAATCAGATCAAAAAAGTTATATTTATATTTGAGAATAATTAAAGTTCATAATATGAAAAAATCGATCCTGTTTCTTCTCGTGATTTGCATCTTCTTTGGGAATCCGGTCAATGCCCAGGTTGGCAAATTAATAAATAAGGCTTCAAAATCTGTGACAAATGATGTTACAGGGAAACCCGAATCGGGTGCTAAAACTGCTAAACAGGAACCTGAGCCTAAATGTGCTTGTGACCAACCTGAATTGATCCTGGATCTTGGTGGTAATCTGAAACTTATGTATTCTGAGATATCCATTAGTGTTAAAGACGATGGATCCATTCTTATTAAAGACAGAGTTACCAGCAACTACTATATCGCCAAAGATGGCGTTACCCAGGGACCTGTCAAGGCAGGCGATCCGAGATTAAAAGGATTTGATAATATTGATGAAACCGATGCAGCCGGGGAAACAAAACCATGGGCCAATAACGTATATATTACAACTTCAGACGATAAATACCAGATAAAATTCAATAATAAAAGCTATGGTCCCTACGGACAGATCAATGAGTTCAAGGTGAGCAAATCGAAAGATAAATTTGCAGCAATAGTAGTTGAAAATGTTCCTGTAAGTGAGGCTGATGGAAAGAAGATGGAAGAGGCTATAAAAAATGCCAAAACAGACCAGGAGAAAATGGATCTTTCTATGAAGTACTCTCAACAGATGATGCAGAAGATGCAACAGGGAGGCGGACCAATGAGTACAATGCCTAAACTTGTTACAAATATACCAGGTGCTACTTACGATCCGCTTAAATCAGTTGGAGGTACATTAAACAACAATATAAAATTTGACGATATTTTGTTTTCAACTTACGATAAGGTTATTGACCTGTCGAATAAAGTTCTACTGACTCTTAAGTCTGATGCCTCGGGCGCTAAAGATCTGTTCGTAAATACAACTAATACAAAATACGCCTATTATAATTATGGCACACTTACTTTCAGCGATGGCACTGTTACTTCAGGACTATTTAATCCACACCTGGTAAAAGTGAATGGGCAGGTATACCTTGCATACATGTATTATTCGCCTAAGAGGAATGCAATCATGCAGTGTAAGATATCATTCTAGACTTGATTAACTAGAAAATCCACTTACCACAAAGGGGCCCAAGCGTTAAGAAATAGCCCGGTGGGCAATTTTAGCAAAGGATAAGGCGAGTTTTGTGTGCTTACCGTTTTAAAACGATTTTTAAAATGAGGGTATTATTTCTGTTTCTTCTTTTTACAGGATTGTTAAAATCGGGTTCTTCTCAGTCAATCAATTACGCGAATCTTTTTGGTGATGATTGGAAAAAAGCTATGACTTTTGAGAAAGAAAACAGAATCTGGATGGAACCACTTCTTGTTAAAAATCATATTTCATATCCACTTGCTATTTCAATTATCTTCCCCGAACTGGTGCGATATTCAGCGCTAAAGGATAAAATGGAAATCACCTTGCTTAAAACACTTTATGTTAACCTTGGCGAGGATTATGCCGATTTTTCAATCGGACTGTTCCAGATGAAACCTTCTTTTGCCGAAATGATTCGGGAAAATGCGCCGGTTGTTACAGGAGGCCATTCAGAATTAACATTTAAATATATTTCGGATTTCGATGATATTAAAGACTTCAGAAAATCGATTATATCTGATCTGGAAGATCCAAAGAGCCAGATCAACTATTTGATTATATTTATTAAAATCTGCGAAAATAAATTTAAAATTAGTCGGAGAGATGATCTGTCAGAAGTAAAAATTTTTGCTACAGCATATAATTTTGGATTTGACAAAAATGAGGAAGTGATCGAAAGCATGATCGATAAGAAATTCTTTAACACCAAGCTATTTAAAACTGAAAATTACTGCTATGCAGATATATCGTTGTTCTGGTATAAACAATCCATGTCTGACAGATAATCCCGTCTGTTGAAAGCCGGCACCTGTCCGTCTCAATGAAATGCCTTATAACCTCAGAATCTGATTATTACAGCAAAACAAATCGACGACCCATTTTCCATATTGCGAAGGTTGAACATCTTAGTTTGTTAAAACGCATCTTCGCTGAATGGCATTGCAGAATGTTTTTTGATAGAAGTGCTCTTTTAGGAAGAAGATAAAATCAAAATTTTTCAATACTTTTATTCAGGGATAATGACATTCAATAATTTTCTATTGACTTTGTCCTATAATGATGAAAAACAGTCTCTTAGTTATGTTTGAAACAAGAAGATTAATAATAAAGCCGTTGTCTTTTAACGAATTAAAGAGACACCTTGAATCACCTTGCGATTTGGCTGACGACCTGCGATTAATACCGTCACAATCATTGTTAGATAAAGAGACCAAAGAAGCGATCCAAAATGATCTATTGCCAGGTCTAAAAGATCCGGATAAAGATTCATCTTTTTATACAATTTGGATCGTGATAGAGAAAATCAAAAAGGCCATAATTGGAGGGATTTGTTTCCATGGAGAGCCTGATGAAAATGGAGAAGTTGAAATCGGATACGGAATAGATGTCGATTACAGGAATCAAGGTTATATGACCGAGACAATTGGTGGAATGATTAATTGGATCCGAAATAATAAAAAAGTCAGTCTAATAAAAGCAGAAACCGATGCTTGTAATATTTCATCGGTGAGAGTACTGAAGAAAAACGGATTTGAATTATTTCAACAGATTGAAAATATGGTAACATTGAAACTTGAAATGAATAAACCGACAATTGACAAAAACAGAGTTTTAAAACAGTTCCGGACTATTCCGGGTGTAGGCAAAGCTTGCTCCCTTGACTTCTGGAATATGGGCCTAAGGAGTATCTCAGATCTTAAACGACAGAATCCGAAAATCTTATATGACCGGCTAAACACTTTAACCGGGACGACCCATGACATTTGTATGTTATATACCTTTCGTTGTGCGGTTTACTTTGCTACAGAAATAGACCACGACATGGAAAAACTGAAATGGTGGTACTGGAAAGATAAAAGCTATAACGAATGATCTTCAATTCCTCTGTTTGAAAATTAATCACTTATGCAACCAAATGAGCAGATCTCGCTAATACAAGAGAGGTAAGCCATTGCATTGCCTCGACAAGACATTAATAATAATGAAGGGTACAGCTTAACAGATAATTTTATAGCTTTACAAAATAATAAATTGTAATCCTTAAAAAGTTATGACTCTTTCTCGCCCGAGGTTAAAGAACAAAACAGGATTAATTTTTTTTCTTTTGTTTATATCTGGACCCATTTTCTGCCAACAACAGAATTGCAGAGTATTATCTAGTGAGACCAAATCAGGGATTGCTTTTGTAAATGTTGGAATAGTTGGCAAGAATGTTGGAACTGTAACGGACCTGGATGGTAATTTTTCTATAGAACTTGACAATATTTACAACAATGATTCAATACGATTTTCTATGATCGGATTTGAATCTAAATCATTTCTTGTTAGCTACTTCAAAGAGAATTCAATAAAAACCATCTATCTGAACCCAAAATCTTATATTTTGACAGAAGTTAAAGTGTTCTTTCATAGAACTAAAGAAATAACATTAGGTACTCAGGTTATTTCGGATGCGCTTAAATCGGGTTTTGAAAATAATAATTTAGGTTCCGAATTGGGAATAAAAGTTGATACAAAAGGACAAGTGAAATTAGAAGATATAAATCTTAATGTAGCCACTTGCACTTATGATTCAGTTACTTACAGACTAAATATCTACAAAATAGAAGACAAATCAGAATATAAAAATATTTTAACTGAACCAATTTATATCTCCTTTTCAAAAGACAAAATCAAGAAAGTTATTACTTTCGATCTTACGAAATACTCAATATTAATAGAGGGAGAAGTTTTAATAACATTGGAGCTATACAAAGATTTAGGTGAGGGTCGTTTACTGTTTTACACCCAGTTTTTTACCGGTTATACATATCATAAAAAAACGAGTGAGGGGAATTGGACAAAAGCACCCGGATTAATCGGAATGTATCTTCATGGTAAATTAATAAAAGGGAGCTCGTATAAATCTAAGAAAATCTAATATTCTGACTGATAAAAAGCCTTAGTGAACTTTCGCAATAACCTTCGTGTTTATTCGTGGTAGGAATATTCAAAAATGGACGAATTTATATTAATCTTCAGACACGAAGATGGCCTCAAGTTAGCATCACCGGAACAAATACAAATCTGGATGCAACAAACAAGGGAATGGATGGGAGGAATTGCTTCCCGTGATAAACTATCAGGCGGAAATGGGTTACCTTTTGCAGATGCCAGGGTTGTCTGGCCAGATAACATTGTTACCAAAGGACCTTTTGGTAAAAATAAAGAAACAATTGGCGGATATATTATAGTCAAACCAGATTCTGTTGATGAGGCAGTAGAATTTGCAAAGGGGTGCCCTGTTTTACAGGGCGAGGGAAACAGTGTGGAAGTACATAAAATAGCGAATCATTAAATTATGGAATTCACTCATTCTCATAATCAAGATGTAAAATTGAGTAATGCCTTTAAGATTGGTATTACAATAAATATTATGTTCATCTTTGCAGAAGCCCTGGCAGGTTATATTTCAAACTCCATGGCTTTAATAGCTGATGCTGGTCACAATCTCAGCGATGTTCTGGCTCTGGTATTTTCGTGGATCGCAGTTATTTTATCACAAAGACAACCAACACTGAAATTTACTTACGGATTTCGTCGTTCCACAATACTTATTGCTTTGCTTAATACAATACTCTTACTTGTAGCAGTCAGTTTTATTATCTTCGAAACTATTCAAAGACTCCATAAGCCGATGCAGATAAATGCTAACAGTGTTATAATTGTGGCTGCAGTTGGAATAGGGATAAACGGGTTTACTGCGTGGCTATTTATGAAGGGAAAAAAGAACGATCTTAATATCCGGAGCGCTTTTGTTCACTTCGTGGCTGATGCCCTGGTATCACTGGGTGTAGTGATCGCGGGTATAATTATGACCTTTACAGGTATCCAGTGGATTGATTCATTGGTTTCTTTTGCAATTATCACGGTTATTCTGTACAGTTCGTACAAACTGTTAATAGATTCGGTTAATCTTGCCCTTGATGCCGTTCCTGATAATATTAAGATCGACCATGTTCTTGGGTATCTTGCCAATCTCCCGGAAGTGACTGGCGTTCATGATCTGCATATCTGGTCTCTTGGAACTACTGACGCTGCTCTGACGGTTCATCTCACAACCTCTGTCCAAACGAATGTTAGTTTTATTAGTTCAATTCAGCATCACCTGCATGCCCAATTTAATATAGAGCATTCGACTGTTCAGGTGGAATTTGGGGGTATGGAAGATTGTGGGAATAAATTTTAGTATAAATAGCCATTCATAACCAACCTCTTTTAAAAATTATTAATCACCTATTTTAAGCCAGATATAATAAAAGAAAACAGATTCAATGAAACATCAAACACTTGAAATAGAAGCAGCACTTCAAATACTAAAACCCATTAATGATGTATTTGAGGCAATCATTGACCCTTTAAAGATGTCAAACTATTTCATTTCAAAGGCCAGCGGGAAAATGGAAGAAGGGAAACAAATTATCTGGCAGTTTCCTGAATTTGATACGAGTTTCCCTATACGGGTTGGGAAAATTGAAAAAAACAAATACATATCTTTTCATTGGGAAATGGATGGTATTGAACTATTGGTAGAGATGACTCTTTCTCCCAGAGCCGATAATTCAACCCTCGTTACCGTTACTGAAAAAAACAGGAAAAATGATGAAGCCGGTATTAAATGGCTCAAGGGAAATACAGAGGGTTGGGCGAACTTTCTTGCGTGTCTCAAAGCATGGCTTGAATATGGTATCAACTTAAGAAAGGGTGCGTTCAATTTCATGTCGGACAAAACCTGAAAGTCTTAAAAGCTACCCCTGGTAAATATAGGTTATAAATGTTGAATCTAACAGACAAACAATGGAAAACAAAAAGCAGCCGATCTTGGCAAATGGTAAAATTTGCTACATTGAAATTCCGGCTATTGATGTCTTGCTCTCAGCATCTTTTTATAAAAAAATCTTCGGATGGCAAATCCGGGAAAGAAGTGATGGTCATATCGCTTTTGATGACACCGTAAACGAAGTAAGCGGCACATGGGTGATCGGACGTAGTCCAGCAACCGAATCCGGATTACTGATTTACATAATGGTTGACAGTGTGATATCAACGATAAAATCAATTATTTCGCTTGGAGGTAAAATAGTCCAACCCATTGGTGTCGACGCTACTGAGATAACTGCAAGATTCAGCGATCCCGCCGGGAATATATTCGGTTTATACCAGGAACCATTGAAAGACTGATTCATATAAGGATGCCAGCCCATGGACCCAGGAACGCATGCAACAAATTATCTCAGCAGCAAAAAAAGAAATATTGCAATTGATATAAATGACATGGCTCATACTCCACATGATAAATTCATACTTATGAAATTAAATCTTCTCCCACTCCTGCTTTTTCTCTCTTCATCTGTCATGGCCCAGGAAAGCAGTTCAGCGCTCTTCAAAATGAGAGAAGCTGAACAGAATTTCGCCAAGGCTTCAGTAATGTATGGACGCAATGCAGCTTTTGTTGAAAACTTTGCAGAAAAGTCCATTATTTTCACCGACAAATGGATCTCAAGCGGAAAACAATTCTCAAAAGACCAGAAAGCCGCTCCTGTCGTTCTGAAATGGGAACCAGAGTATATGGATATTGCTGACAGTCGTGATTTCGGAATAAGCACCGGACCATGGGAAGTCGGGGAATATCGTCCTGGTACTCCTCCCCTTTTTACCGGATATTTTCTTACTGTCTGGAAAAAGCAGGCAGATGGTGCATGGAAAGTAATACTTGATGGTGGAGGAACAACACCTGCAATTAAAGATCCAAAACACAAATTTTCGTTTCCATCAGGAGCCGATAAGCCTGTTCCCAATCCACCTGTAATAAATGTTGAATTATCATGCAAAGAATTATTGGACAGAGAGAAACAAATTCTCGGGGAATGGGAAAGGAGTCCGCTCCCATCCACTTACACCGAATTTCTTTCACCAAAAGTAAGGATTCAATTAAGCGGACATCTTCCGACCACTAATGCTGATACAATAAATTCCCTGATCGCGCATTTCGATAAAAACCTCACATGGAAGTCATCTGGCTCAGGGGCGGCAACTTCAGGTGATATGGGATTCACTTACGGGCTACTGGAAATTCCCGGTAAACCTGAAGTAATCAAAGGACATTATGTAAGGATCTGGAAGAAACAACCGGGAGCCGACTGGAAAATTGTACTGGAGATGATGAATTTCTAATAGTAATGGCTTTTTAACAGAGCACCTTATATCGAAATAAAAAATCCATTCTTATCCTGACTTAAAATTAGTTTTGCGACGAACATATTGACATTATTTTTTGTTCATGCAAGAAGGTTGACATTATAGCTTTAACAAAAAGTAAATTCATGAAAAAAGTTACTCCATTCTTAATGTTCGATAACAATGCTGATGAAGCAATGGAATTTTATGTCTCAATTTTCAAAAACTCGAAAATTATAGACCAGGGAACTTTCGAGATAGATGGACAGGAGTTCCTCGTTTTCAATGGTGGTCCGTATTTCAAATTCTCCGAAGGGATATCCCTTTTCATAAATTGCGATACACAGCAGGAAGTTGATGAGCTTTGGGAAAAGCTTTCAGTGGGCGGGGGAAAAAGCCAATGTGGCTGGGTTAAAGACAAATTTGGTGTTTCATGGCAAGTTGTCCCTTCCGTTCTTAGAAAGATGCTGGATGACCCTGATCCGGTAAAATCAAAAAGGGTTATGGATGCAATGCTCATGATGAATAAAATCATTATAAAGGACCTTGAAAAAGCATATAATCAAAAATAAAAACCATGCATCTAGCCTCTAAAGATATAGATGAATATATCAGGCTTCAGTCTGAAAGTACAAGAGGCATTTTTGTCGGAGATACGACAGACAATTAAAAAGGCAGTTCCTGAAGCAGAAGAACTTATCAGCTATCAGATGCCTGCATTCAGATATAATGGAATGCTTGTTTGGTTTGCGGCTTTCAAGCATCATTACTCTATTTTTATTCCCCGTCATATTTTACACCTTTTCGAAGAAGAATTAAAACCTTTCGAATTGTCAAAATCGAAATCGGCCATTAAAATACCCATAGAAAAGCCTGTACCTGTTAATCTCCTTTCAAAATTATAAAATCAGGAGCAAAAGCGAATCTGGAAAAGGCACAATTAAAAAGAAAAGGGAAAAAATAATTCTCTCTTTTATTTATCTTTGACAGCATGACAGCTATCAAACGCCTGGCCGGACAGACTGCCATTTACGGTATTCCAAGTGTTCTGGGCCGAATTCTTGGTTATCTGCTGGTTCCTCTGTACACCCGTGTATTCCTTCCCGGAGAATATGGAACTGTTAATGTATTCTATTCCTATGCATCCTTACTTATGGTTATCCTTACTTATGGGATGGAAACCGCTTTCTTCCGGTTCAACGAACATGAGCATGATCTTGAAAAAGTGTTCAGCACTGGAGTGATCTCACTTATCATTTCATCTCTCCTTTTCCTGCTTATGGTTTCATTCTCCGCCGGAGATGTGGCTCGGTGGATCGAGTATCCTGACCACAGAGAATATATAATCTGGTTTGCCTGGATTCTTGCCCTGGATGCAATTTCAGCTGTTCCTTTTGCATATCTACGTGCACAAAACAGACCGGCCCGTTTTGCATGGATTAAAATGACCAATATCACTGTCAATATTGTTCTCAACCTCTTCTTCCTTCTTTTATGTCCCTTCATCCTAAAACAATATTCAGGAACTCTTCCTGGAAGGTTTATTACTTTAATCTACCGCCCACACTGGGGAATTGAATATATTTTTATTTCAAACCTGATTGCCAGCAGCCTGACCCTTGTTATGCTTTTACCTCAGATTTCTGTTGTCCGGTGGAAAGTACACCCTGATTTATGGAAGAGAATGCTTCTTTACGCATTCCCGCTGCTTTTTGCAGGAATGGCCGGAATTGTAAATGAAACCTTTGACCGCCTTTTACTACGCTATTTGTTACCAAAAGATATTGCCTCCTACCAGGTCGGTATATATGCTGCATGTTATAAGATCTCCATCCTGATGACAATATTTATTCAGGCCTACAAGTATGCAGCCGAACCTTTCTTCTTTGCCCAGGCAAAGGAAAAAGATGCCAGAGAGGTCTATGCAAGGATTATGGACTATTTCATTATTACTGTTTCACTGATCTTCCTTGTCACCATGCTTTTTCTTGATGATTTTATCATGCCGGCACTTGTTGGAAAAAAGTATTGGGAAGGAAAAGGAGTCATACCTGTTTTAATGATGGCAAACCTTTTTCTTGGAGTATATTATAATCTTTCGATCTGGTACAAGCTCACTGCTAAAACATCCTGGGGGGCATGGCTTTCTCTGGTCGGAGCTGTTATTACACTTGTGCTTAACTTCTGGTGGATACCGCTAAGTTCAGATCATCTTATCTATGGATATTATGGTTCAGCCTGGGCAACTTTTATTTGTTACGGATCTATGATGATCCTCTCCTACCTGATCGGTCAAAAATATTTCCCTGTAAAATATAACCTCTTAAAGTTTGCCGGTTATCTTGGGCTTTCAATTCTGCTGTATGCGATCGGTTCCATAATCAAACCAGAATTGTCAGTACTCCGGATTGGGTTTCATACAACCCTTCTTCTGATCTTTCTTGGGATCGTATATCTGGTTGAAAAGCCCGCGATTTCAATTGTCAGAAATAGATAAATTCACACCAAAAATATCAGATAATGACAACTACAAAAGTGCTCCATAAAGAAGAACATCTGCGAAGTTCAGATTTCATAACAGACATTGTCATCGGAATGTCAGATGGATTGACGGTCCCATTTGCGCTGGCTGCAGGTTTAAGCGGAGCTGTTCAACACAATTCAATTGTTATCACAGCCGGAATTGCAGAAATTGTTGCGGGGAGCATTGCAATGGGGCTGGGCGGATATCTGGCTGGTAAAACCGAGCAGGAACATTATGAATCTGAGCTGAAAAGAGAATATGATGAAGTGGAGGATATACCCGAAGAAGAAAAGAAAGAGATAAAGGCAGTTTTTGCACACTACGGGCTTAATGAATTAACTCAAAATACAATTGCCGATGAACTGGCAAAGGACAAAGATAAATGGGTAGATTTTATGATGAAATATGAATTGGGGTTGGAAAAACCGAATGTGAACAGAGCCAGGGACAGTGCAGCTACAATAGGCATATCTTACATAATTGGTGGTCTGATTCCCTTAACAGCTTACTTTTTTACCCAGACTCCGTTACAGGGATTAAAGATATCAGCCTTACTGACAGTGATTTGTTTGTTCCTTTTTGGCTATTTTAAAAGTAAGGTAACAGGGCAACCACTACTTAAAGGAGCTTTAAAGGTCACTATGATTGGCATAATTGCTGCTGCTGCTGCGTTTTTGGTTGCAAAGCTTTTTAACAACCTGTTTTAACTGAAACTCTTACATTGCCAATTTAGAAATTGAAAAAATGATAAGCATCATATCAATTACGGAAATAAAAAACTACTTGAAATACAGGAGATTCAGACTGACTACCTGGAAAATTAGTTGAACGAGATAAAAGGAAAAGAAAAATGAAAATAAAGTTGTCTATAATTATCTTAGCGGCATTAACAAGTAATATTTTATACGGTCAAACGGGAATATCAGATTCTGCAAAAACAATCCGATTGGATGAGGTTTTGGTCTCTGCGAACAGGCTGCCAATTCTGTTAAAAAATAACCCCGGTGCAATTTCGTTAGTCACTCCGGAAATACTATCCATTATGCCTAAATCTGTTGGAGCTGAAGAGGCTTTGCGACTGATCCCCGGAGTGCGAATAGACAACCAGCATGATGGAGAAAGGGTTCATGTTTCAATACGCGGACAGGGTATTTTAACAGAGCGTGGATTGAGGGGAATAGGTGTATTGATCGACGGAATTCCAGTAAACGATCCTTCGGGTTTTGCCCCCGACCTGTATGATGTCGATTGGGGCACAGTGAATAAAATTGAAGTTTTAAGAGGACCTTCTACCAGCTTATATGGAGGAGGAGGTGCTGCAGGCGTAATAAACATCTCTACTAATGACGGTGGACCCAAATCAATCGGAGGCGAACTAAATCAGACTATAGGCTCAAATGGATTCACAAAATCATTAATACAATTCGACGGATCACGGCAGGATGTTGATTACCGTATGAGTTATTCCAGAACAGATGGCAACGGATATCGTGATCATCAGGCATTCTGGGGAAATAAACTTTATGAGAAAATCAATTTCAGGGCTGGCAAAAATCTGTCAATAACTCAGATTATCTCGCACACCGATTATTTTCAACAAAACCCGGAAGGACTTAACATNNAAGACTAATCGCACTACAATTGGTTTTCATGGGAAATATAAATTCAATGAATTACAGGATCTGGAAGTCACTTCGTATCTTCGTTCATGGGATTACAAAGAAACAAGCAATAAGAATGCAGAATACAGGAATATTACAAATCCCGGAGTAAGTGTTCAATATAATTTGCATCAGAATTGTGCTAAAATAAAAAATGACATCAGCATTGGTGCTGATCTGAAGTGGCAGAATATTGACCTGTACAAATTGCAAAGCGCAAGTAATCCCCAGAGAAAAGAAAGTATTGACGAAACTAATATTGAAACTGATTCATTGCTTGCAAATCAGATAATTTCCCAGAGAAGCATTGGCGTCTTTGCTTTGTATAAGATGGATATTGGAAAGTTTAATCTGGTTGCGAGTATTCGCTATGATGCAATGAAGAATGAACTGACAAACAAAATGTTAGCCTCAGATACTGCCAAAACTGCAAAGAACTTTAAAAAATTTTCCACACGTATCGGGGCAAGTTATTCTATAAATAATGCTGCAAATGTTTTTATTGACTGGAGCCAGGGTTTTTTGCCTCCTTCTACCGAAGAGTTAGCCAGCAATCCGGTAGGTTACAGTGGTTTTAACACTCACCTGGTTCCGGCTACATCCAATTGCAGTGAAATAGGAATCCGTGGTTTTTACAATGAAAAATTGTCTTATGAAATTACCGGATTTATAATGAATACCGAAAATGATTTCTTCCGTTTCAAACAAACCGGCAGGGGAAACCAGGAAGTATTCTACGGAAATGCGGGAAATAGCAGACGTTTTGGAATCGAAACGTTCATTTCTTACCAGATTCTTAAAAATCTTAGCTTACAGGTAGCATATACTTATGCAGACTATAAATATGTTTCTTCAGTGATTGATCCTGTTTATACCGATCCGGCCTATGTTCTGACATCACCACCGGCTGCCGGCCAATATTTACCTAATTCGCCCAAACACCAGCTATATTCTGAAGTTATCTACTCAATTAACAAAAGATTTAAATTAAGCCTGGCAACAGAATACCAGTCAAAATGGGCTATTTATACCGATCCGAAAGCTTATAATGGTGAGATGGACCCTGCAATCTATCAAAACTGGCAGGAGGGATTTAATTTATTCCATGCCCGGATCTCATACAATTTTAATATTGGAAAAGTGAAAGGCGAATGCAGTATTTTCGTCCGCAATATTACCGGAGCAAAATATATGGCTTTCACGGAACCTGATCCCGATGGGAATGCCTATCATCCTGGACCGGCAAGAGAATTCTTCGGAAATATTAAGATAAGATTTTAAGTTGCTAAACCTTACCAGATATGAAAGAAATTGATTCTGTTTCCAATGAAATTATTTCATTAGTTAATGACTGGGAACCAGTTTTAATCAGTCTTCCGGAAGATATAATTTCTCAAAGGAGAAACTCCCTGAACCGGACAATCAAGCAGATCGTCGGACATATTATTGACTCTTCTTCAAACAATACTCACAAAATTGTTCACCTCCAGTATCAAACACCTCCACTAATTTTTCCAAACTATGCTACACTTGGAAATAATGACAGATGGATCGCCATCCAGGATTATCAGAATGAGGATTGGGTGACACTGGTTCAATTGTGGAAATACTCGCTTATACATATTAGTCATGTAATTAAAAATGTCAGAGCCGATAAAATGAATAATGAATGGATTTCAGGGCCGGGGAAAAAAGTGACACTGAAAATGATGATCGTTGATTTCCCAAGACATTTAAAATTACACCTGTCTGAAATAGATGAATTAATCAATAAAGAATAGCTCCGGAAGAGAAGAAATCATGCCCTGTGCCATATAATTAAATTCAAATAATTATAAATAATATGAAACGAGTAAACCTGAAACATCTTTCCCTGACTATCATTCTTGGACTATTAACTTTCCTTTCAGGAAGAGGACAAGCCGGTATAGTCAGATATGACTTGTATGGTTTGTCAGAAAACAACAAACTTGAAGCTTTCAACAGAAAAGTGAGCTCATTCTCTGAAAAAGACAAAAAAGGTATCCGTTTTTCAAAAAAAGAAAATGACGGAATGGCGTGGTTAACAGATGTCGCATTTTCCAATGGAATTATCGAACTCGACATAAGAGGGAAAGATGAGTATCAACAGAGTTTTGTCGGAATAACTTTTCACGGAGTTGATAACAGTACACTCGATGCTGTTTATTTTCGCCCGTTTAACTTTCAGTCAAACGACTCAGTCCGCAAAATTCATGCAGTTCAGTATGTATCTCAACCCGATTATCCATGGCAGGTTCTCAGAGAAAAATTCAATGGTAAATACGAGAAAGCTATAAATCATGCCCCTGGAGGTAACGAATGGTTTCATGCGAAAATAGTAATAAAATATCCGATGATTACCGTTTATATAAATGGTAACCAGGAACCAAGCTTAACTGTGGAGCAGCTGAATAAGCGAACTTCCGGAAAAATCGGATTGTGGGTAGGAAACAATTCTGATGGAGATTTTGCCAATTTGACGATCCTCAAACTAGATCAGTAAAGAAATAATGATACCCAGGATTAAGATCTGTTGCATCTGCAGTGAAAATGAGGCAAAGACAGCCATTGAATTTGGTGCTTCTGCAATAGGTCTTGTTGCAAGAATGCCAAATGGTCCAGGACCAATCTCTGACGAATTAATCAGACAAATTGCAGAAACGATTCCTCCTCCAGTCGCGACGTTTCTACTGACAAGTGAAACAACGGTCAGGAAGATAATTGAACATCATAACAGGGCAAATACCAGTACAATCCAGATAGTGGATTCATTATCATCAGGAACTTACAGTCAACTTAAAACAGCTCTGCCATGTGTAAAGATTGTTCAGGTAATTCATGTAATCGACGAAAGATCAGTGGATGAAGCAATCGGAATTTCCGCAATGGTTGATGCAATTTTGCTTGATAGCGGAAACCCAAAACTGAAAATTAAAGAACTCGGAGGTACCGGGAGAATTCACAACTGGAAATTAAGCCGACAGATCAGAGACAAATCAAAATGCCCTGTGTTTCTTGCAGGAGGACTTAACCCCGAAAATGTAAGAAATGCCATTGAGGAGGTGCAGCCTTTCGCTGTTGACGTATGCAGTGGTGTTAGAACCGGCGGTCATCTTGATAGAAAAAAACTCAGGTTATTTATCAGAAATGCCTCCGGATTTTAGGCAATTAAACACGGATTTATCCCTACTAGTTACAGATTAATTCCTTCGGAATGGAAAATATGGATATGATCGATTCAAAATTTATTGAATTTACTAGAGACGGATATAAAATATTAAGTGGAGCAAGAAAAACCGGAGACGGTTACTATGAATTTGAAACTCTCGATCCGGATAGCAACAGGATTGAAGTATCTGCTATTTTTGTCGAATAGATAAGGAGGAGAGCATGATAAGAGAAATGCAACAAGCCGATAGTTTCAGAGTGCTTGAAATATACAGGATGGGCCTGGAAACTAGGAATGCAACATTTGAAACAACAGTGCCTTCCTGGAAAGAATGGGACTCTAAACATCTTTCACACTCAAGGCTAGTATTCGCAGAGAATGAGAAAGTTGAAGGATGGGCTGCATTAACTCCTTTTTCTGTCCGCGAGGTTTACCGGGGAGTTGCAGAGGTAAGCATCTATGTTGCCAACGGGTCCAGGGGAAAGAAAATAGGCTCGGCGCTGATGGATCAAATAATCATTTCATCGGAACTTAATGGAATCTGGACACTGGTTTCCAGCGTGTTTCCTGAGAATCAAGCCACTTTAAGGCTTCATGAAAAATATGGATTCAGAATTATCGGAAGAAGAGAACGAATTGCGAAACTTGATGGGAAATGGAGGGATACTATTCTTCTTGAAAGACGAAGCTCTAAGTACGATTAGATAATTCCCTTGATTATAAACTAATAACCATAAGCTAGATGATTTTTTAACCACAGAATTCACAAAGCAGACTCAAAAAGTAGAAAGAAAGTCCTCAAGTGTAATCACTTTGTGTGCTTTGTGAAATCCCGATAGATATTGAAACTTCGATTCCTTTGTGGTTAAAGGATATAATCGCTAAATTAAGATACTGAAATTAACTGTACCATTCATAATGAAACAAATAGCAGCTATTATTCTGGAAAATGACAAGGGAGAGATATTGCTTTATCTGCGCGATAACAAGCCGGATATCCCGTTCCCCAACCACTGGGATCTTATCGGGGGTCACGTAGAAGAAGGAGAAACACCTGAAGAAGCACTTCTCAGAGAAGTTAAAGAGGAATTAGATATCGATTTGACGGATTATACTTTCTATAAAAAATATGAATGTCTGTCCGGAGATGCCTACGAAAATATTAAATATATTTATTCAGGAAAAATAAATCTGCCGATTGAAGAAGTCACTTTATTGGAAGGAGTTCGTCCACAATACTTTTCAAAAGCGGAAATATCTAATGTACGGTTCGCAAATATTCTAAAATCAATTGTAATGGATTATATTTCCGATAGTAGTTTGAAAATTGAGTCGTGAGGTACTCCCTTCCCAGCTGGGATTCGAATTTAAAGATGAACTTCCTATGACTGGCATTTTCATTATTGCTGATCAATCAGTTAATAATTTCAATGAGACCTGGAGCGATACCAAAACTCCGATAAGGAACCGAAGGAGCCAAAAAAAGCCAACGTGTTAATTAAATCACCATGTAACTTTAAAGTAACAATAGCTAAAGATGGAAGATTTGTTGCAGTAATAAAAAAAAGTTACTTTTTGTATTTACAGAATATAGTGCCTTAGAAACAGATTATATTTAATGAAAAGATCCTTCTCTAATTGGTGTAAACTACCTGGTGAGATAAATTAGAATAACAATTTTTAAAACAATACATTATCGTATATGATAAAGTACCACAAAATCGAAGCAGTTATAATCTCTGAGTTTATTGATGACAGCTTGATAATATCTCATGTTCAGGATGCTCTTGATATAATGGGAGAATGCGGAATGAAGGATTGCAACAGGATTATAATACGGGAGCAAAATCTGAATCCCGATTTTTTCAGACTTCACACCGGTTTCGCCGGAGAAATGCTTCAGAAATTTTCTACCTTCAATTTTAAACTGGCTATAATTGGAGATTTCTCAAAATACAAGAGTAAAAGTTTGCAGGATTTTATCCGTGAAAGCAACGGAGGCAACAGGATATACTTTGTCGAGAACCTGGTTTCTGCATTTAATAAATTGACACGAAAAAGATGAGCAATATAATTCCGGGAATAATGCTTATTATTTATACTTTTCATCTTTTGGCTTTAATGACAGAAAACCTATTGGCATTGGCGATTCAACTGTAATTAACTTACCGGTCACAGGGTGTGGAAATGAGATCGAGCAGGCATGCAGTCTGACGCGTCGTATAAAATCAATCGAAGCGCCATATTTTCGATCGCCAACAATCGGACAACCAATATCAGAAAGATGAACTCTTATCTGGTTCTTCCTTCCGGTCTCTGTTTTTACATCGAGAAGAGTATAATTCTCCAAAGTTCTGATAATTTTATAATTTGTTATGGCATATTTGGCGCCAGGTCTTTCAGTTACCGAATGCATTTTCATTGCATTGTCTTCAATCAGCCAGCTTTTTATTGTTCCTTCACGATTTTCCGGAATGCCTTCAACTAAAGCAAAATAATGCTTTTCCGTTTCCTCCCATTTGTCTTTTATGGCATCCATCGCAGTTTCAGATTTGGACAGTATAAGTACACCGGATACCTCTTTATCAAGACGGTGAATTACATATGTCCTGATTTTCCCTTTACTAAGGTCTTTTAAGAACTCCGAGATGATCCGTTGAACATTTGTACTGCCATCGATGCTCGATGTAGCAATACCTGCTGGCTTGTCAACCACAATCACATGCTCATCTTCATATAAAACAGGAAAAGGAAGGTTCGCTTTAGTAGCAATCCCTGTCCGCAAACTGCAATCTACAATATCACCCTGTTTCAGTTGAAAAGAATGCAAGGTTACTGACCTATTGTTTACCCTGACAATTCCGCTTTGCAACATTTTCTTTATTCTGGTCCTCGGAGAATCAGAATACTGTTCAATGAGAAATTCAAGCAGCGTCTGTGATTTATTTATAGTTGTTTTCAAGTAGTTGCTTGTTAATTATTCATCGGCTGAATATATAAAATATTCCATTTTAAAATTCAATTCAAACTCATATTCTAAAACAAAGAGTTCCATTACTTGTTGTTTCAGACAGGCTGTCTTATATCAAACAAAAAAATTGTATTGCAAAGACCTGAAAGACACAAAAAAATAGTATCTTTTGATTTCAATATGAAATTGTAAGCTGAATCAATGATACGATGAAAATAAATGCAATTATAACTGGAGCCACCGGAATGGTTGGTGAAGGTGTTCTCATGGAATCACTTCTTCATCCGGATGTTGAAACAGTTTTGGTTATAAACAGAAAACCATGTAACGTCACACATCCTAAATTAAAAGAGATCATACATACTGACTTTTTTGATCTCTCTCCCATCTCCGGGCAACTGAAGGGGTACAATGCATGTTTTTTCTGTCTGGGTGTGTCCTCGGTAGGTATGAAGGAAGAAGAATATTATTCATTGACATATACGCTTACAATGCATGTGGCTGAAATCCTTTCCGGACAAAATCCGGAAATGACTTTTTGCTATATATCGGGAGCAGGGACAGACAGCACTGAAAAAGGCAGGATGAACTGGGCCCGGGTAAAAGGAAAAACGGAAAACGATCTGATGAAACTTCCTTTCAGGAAGGCATATGCATTTCGTCCAGGTTTTATGCTTCCTGCAAAAGAAGCGAAGAATGTACATGGATATTATGCTATTTTCAGAGTACTTTATCCGCCGCTGAGGGCTTTGTTTCCCCGATTTGTTTCAACATTGAAAGAGGTTGCAATAGCAATGATTAATTCTGTAACTTACGGATATGAGAAACCTGTACTTGAAGTGGAAGATATTATTATACTGTCAAAAAAACAATAATTAAAATGTATCCATATTTACATGAAGTAATCCTTTAAAAACATTTCATTATGAACACATTATCTCCATCATCAAAACCTACCTTCTGGTCCGGTATAGTCCTGGGAACAAAAAAGGTTTTAAAATGGTTACTGATCCTGGTTGTTATTATTGGAAGCGTCTTGATCTACTGGAAGTATTTCTATACTTATAGTGAAGGTTATCGTGCAGGATTATTGCAAAAATTTTCTCATAAGGGTGTTTTCTTCAAGACCTATGAAGGAGAATTAATATTAAGTAGTGTATCGAGTAACAGGGATGTAGCGCTTGCATCAGAGAAATTTCTTTTTACCGTAACTAACAAGTCGCTTATGAGACAATTTGATACTCTCCAGGGGCAACCTGTTATTGTACATTACAGGCAGAAAAATGCATCCTTGTTCTGGCGTGGCGATTCGCCTTATCTTGTAGACAGTGTAAAAATACGCCGGTAATAGCTATTTCATTACCTTTTTAAGTATCCCAAACACTCCGCGTATAAAGGTGGCGCTTGTCAGGACCTTTACAATTTCATCCTGTGGCGTTTTGCTGCTTCTTCCATAAGTTGAATGTGAAGGAGTTCTCGGCTGGCTCATTTCACCTCCCGTTCTTCCATCCCCCCAATCGTTCCTTGCTGGCTCTGCCGAAGATTCTTTTGGCAATCCCGATGCTTTTCTACTCAGAATCTCATAAGCGCTTTCAGGATCAATAACCTGGCTGTATTTCCGCACCAGATCTGATGAGCTGTTTATTGCAGCAATTTCAGCCGGGGTCAGAATGTCCATTCTGCTTTCAGGTGTACGAAGCAGTGTAGCAGCAAGCGGAGTGGGAATTCCTTTCTCATTAAGAGCGGTGACAAGGGCCTCTCCTATTCCCAGATTCGTAATTGCTTCATCTGTCTTATAATATTCTGAAATGGGATAGTTCTCTGCTGAAAGCTTAATTGCCTTACGGTCAATTGCAGTAAAGGCTCTCAATGCATGTTGAACTTTAAGTCCCAACTGCGCCAAAACTCCGTCGGGGACATCCATCGGATTCTGTGTAACAAAGAAGATCCCTATTCCTTTTGAGCGTATTAGTTTCACAATATTTTCAATCTCGTCAAGCAATGCTTTAGTGGCCTGATTAAATATGAGATGAGCTTCATCTATAAATATAACCAACTCAGGCTTTTCAACATCTCCTTTTTCGGGCATCTGACTATAAACCTCAGCCAGCAGGGAAAGCATAAAAGTGGAAAAAAGTTTAGGCTTATCCTGAATGTCCGTAAGACGGATAATACTAATGTATCCCTTGCCATTTTTATCAACTCTCATCAGGTCGTGTATATCGAATGACATTTCCCCGAAAAAAAGATCTGCCCCCTGCTGTTCAAGCTCGAGTACTTTTCGCATTATTATGCCTGTTGTAGCAGTCGAAATTTTCCCATAGTCCTTTTCAATCTCGGCCTTTCCTTCTTCCGTTACATATTGGACAACTTTTTTAAGATCCTTAAGGTCAAGCAATGCCAGTTTTTTATCATCACAATATTTAAAAATCACAGAAATCACTCCCTCCTGGGTATCGTTCAGGTCGAGAATACGTGAAAGAAGAACGGGTCCGAATTCGGAAACGGTAGCCCTTAATCGTACCCCTTCCTGTTGAGAAAGAGACATCAGTTCCACAGGAAATCCTTTTGGTGAAAAAGTAAGATTAATTTTAGATTGTCTTTCAGTTATAAATGGTTTTGCTTCTCCAGGTTTAGCAATACCGCTTAAGTCGCCTTTTACATCCATAAGCAGTACCGGGATACCCTTTTCAGAAAGTTGTTCTGAAATCAGCTGCAATGTTTTGGTCTTTCCGGTTCCCGTAGCCCCTGCTATAAGGCCATGTCTGTTCATTGTTTTTAACGGAATTTTTACCTGTGCTTCAGCAATAGGCTGACCATCAAGCATAGCTCCGCCAAGAATAAGACTATCGCCATTACAAGCATAACCTTCCTTAATAATGTTTGTAAAAGAATTTTTTCTGTCCATAGCTACCAGTTTTTATTTAGACGAACAACGTTGCAATTTACACGTTTAACCAATATTCACCAAAAGCAAATATATCCCTTTTAAGACACAACAAACAAAAACAGATTCTTAAGCAAAAGAAGACGGTTTTAAAAATTATTATTAATGTTTAACTTTGACTAAATCTAAACAATCTGATCGAGAAAAAACATTTAAAATAACCTAATATGATAAAAATGAACTTGAAATTCATAATCATAGCAATAATAATTTTATTATCTGGTTTCTCTACTATATCGTACTGCCAGATAACTGATGCTGAGAAAGACCTGCGAACCCAACCGGTCGACTCCATCCAGGGATGGAAAACAGGAGGAGTATTTGCTGTCAACCTTGCCCAGACATCGCTTACCAATTGGGCAGCAGGAGGTCAGAATTCCTTTGCAATAAACGGACTTCTCAGCACCTATGCCAATTATAAAAGGGGTAAATCTGTATGGGTCAATTCGCTTGACATGGGATATGGTCTTCTGAAACAGGGAAGTATCGGTTACAGGAAAACTGATGATAAATTCGACTTTTTATCAAAATATGGCTACGAAGCTTTCAAAAACATCTATTATGCTGCCCTGTTAAATTTTAAAACACAAATGGCTCCCGGATATACTTATAACGATGCAACCTCAACAAAGACAAAGATTTCTGACCTGTTTGCTCCTGCATATCTTTTAGCAGCTCTTGGACTCGATTACAAACCATCGGACCATTTCAGTGCATTTATCGCACCACTCACCGGGAAAATTACTTTTGTTACCAATAAACAGCTATCTGATGCTGGAGAATTCGGGGTAAAACCAGGCCAGAAATCATTAAGTGAATTTGGCGGATACTTTAGAGCCGTCTATTCTAAAAATGACATTAAAACTGAGTTTCTTAAAAATGTTACGTTTACCAGCAAGGTAGACTTGTTTACGAACTATCTTAAAAATCCACAAAATATTGTCATTGACTGGGAAACATTAATAGCATTTAAAGTGAATAAATTTCTTTCTGCCAGTATCAATACCCAACTTGTATATGATGATAAAATAAAGGTTCCTGTGATTAGAAACGGAGAAGCAAAATCTATTGGATCTTTAATACAGTTTAAAGAAATACTTGGAGTCGGATTCGCATATACTTTTAAATCTTTTAATAACTAATAACTTAAACCTGAAATTATGAAACTAGTAGATGAATTTAAAGCATTTACAATGAAAGGCAATGTTGTTGACCTGGCGATAGGTATTATTATCGGTGCTGCCTTTGGCAAAATTGTTTCTTCAATGGTGGCTGATATCATTATGCCTCCCCTTGGATTACTTATTGGTGGCGTTAATTTTACTGATCTGAAAGTTGTTCTTAAAACTGCTGTGGACGCAACGCATCCTGACGTTACCTGGAATTATGGCAACTTTTTACAGGCCTGTTTCGATTTTCTGATTATAGGCTTTTCCGTTTTTCTTGTTATTAAAGCAATTGTTATTGCCAGGAGGAAAGAAGAAGCTGCACCTGCTGCACCCCCTGCCCCCCCTGCTCCCACAAAGGAAGAAATCCTGCTTACTGAGATCAGGGATTTATTAAAGAAATAATCTGAATCCCATCGATGGATTTCGTCTTCATCCTATCTTATAAAAACATTATTGTAAAGATGTTGCATGCAATGTCTCTACTTTTTTATACAATATCAACGTTTTTGCATTTAATCCGATAAATTTATCCTATAAATTAAATTAGTTTTCTGATGAATTCAATATCACTTCCCATTATTGCTTTGACAATATATCTTTAAAACTCCATTTAATAAATAGACTTATTAATGTACAGATTAATTGCTATTCTCTTTGGTCTGATTTGCTTTTTAAACAGTTCTTATTCCCAATATAAACTCGATATAGAAATTTCAGAAATCAGGAGCAATAAAGGGTATATTATGTTGCAGCTTTTTGACGGAAAGGAAAAAGTTCTGTCTCAGGAACAAAATCCGGTTAAGGATAATAGCTGCTTGTTTTCTTTTACCAGCCTCACCCCGGTGAAATATGCTGTCAGGTATTATCATGATGAAAACATGAATGGTAAAATGGAAACAAACCTGGTAGGGAAACCTACAGAAGGTTACGGATTTTCAAATAATGTAATAGGGAAATTTGGTCCCCCCCCATTTGAAAAATGGCTATTTGAAATTAACGACGACAACAAGAAGATTGTACTTAAGCCAACCTATTAATTTACTCAAATCCTTTAACCGCAAAGGATCACGAAGTAAAAACTTAAGTAACACAAAGGAGAAACAATACAATCAATATCGTTTTCAACTTTGAACCTTAAAACTCTAATCCGGAATTTAATAAATGGAAAGGAAAATATTAATTTGCACCTAAAAAACGGGACAAAACAAATTATTTCAAGTCTTTAGTTCAAATTTTGAAATATTAACAAGAATTATAAAAGATGACCGAAAAGAAATTGGCGGTAATCATAGGAGCAGGTATCGGAGGCATAGCAACGGCAATCTACCTGGCAAATAACGGATATAGTGTTGCTGTTTTTGAAAAGAATTCTGCACCGGGAGGCAGGTGCGGTCAGTTAATTCGCGAAGGTCACCGTTTCGATCTTGGAGCAACAATACTAATGATGCCTGGTATTTATCGCGAGATATTTGATACACTTGGTATTCCACTGTTCGAGAATAACGATATTAAACCACTGGAAAATCTTTACAAAATTTATTTCGACAATAATGACATTTTAGCTTTTTCCACCAATAAAGAAAAAATGCAGATCCAGCTTTAAAAAATCGAAACAGGGAGTTTTGCAAAATCACAAAAATATGTTGGAAAGGGATATGAGATTTTTCAGACCGGGATGAATAAACTTATCGGACGCAATTTTGATAACATCTTCCAGTTTGCCAATTTCAGGAACATAGGCATGCTGATAAAGCTCAAAACCTACATTTCAAATTGGAGGTATGTTAAAAAATTCTTTAGCAATACTCATTTAAGGATGGCTTATACTTTTCAGAATATCTATGTCGGGCAAAGTCCGTTTAATTCACCGGCATTGTTCTCGATGGTACCGGCTGCCGAGCTTACGGAGGGATCGTTCTTTCCCATAGGTGGAATGTACATTATAGTTGAGAACTTATTGTCTGCGGCACACAAATCAGGTGTACAATTCCATTATAACAAACCTGTTAAACAAATCCATATTTCAGGGAAAAAGGCAGACAGTATCATCCTCGAAGATGGATCTGAAGTTAAGAGTGATATTATTGTTGCCAACGCTGATCTTCCTTATGTTTATCGAAAATTATTACCTGACCGGAAAAAATCAGTAAGGCTTGACAGGTTGAAATATTCATGCTCTGCNNCTTTCAGATGAATTCCGCGAAGGGCTTGACAAGATTTTCAAAGACAAATCAATTGGCAATCATCCGAGCTTTTATGTACATGCCCCGGCCCGGACCGATCCTACCGCTGCTCCAGCTCATCATGATACACTTTCAATTATCGTAGGTGCCGGACATATTGATAAGAAGAAACAACAGGACTGGGATAATCAGAAAAAGAAAACAAGAATAGCTGTGATTCAAAGGCTCATACAGCTGGGACTGCAAGATATTGAAGATCATATTAAATTTGAAATCTGTTATACACCTGAAAACTGGGAAAGCGCCTGTAATATTTCGAGGGGATCAGTGTTCGGAAGCCTTGCTCATAATCTCCTCCAGATGGGATATTTCCGTCCTCATAATCAGCACAGTCGTTATAAAAACCTTTACTTCGTTGGTGGCAGTACACATCCGGGCAACGGGATTCCGAATNNCAACAGAATAAAATCAATGAGTTCACAAAAAAATAAATTTGTAGAAATATTTAATTCTATTGATTTCAATCAGATCATAGATCATCCGAATATCCTTATAGCTGCCAATTTCTGGGATTTAGATAGGTTCTTCGCTGCAAAAATCTGCTATAAATTCATGCGTGCAATCGATGATCTCATCGATAACTATAAGACAAAAAACAAACTGATTGAACCTCATGAAAGGAAAGAATTTGTAGCCAATGTTGAGGAGTGGCTTAAGATGATTATAATTTCAAAAGAATGCAATGCACTTCAGGGAGAGCTTATTGAGACAATTGAAAAATTCAGAATCCCCATTTGGCCTATGGAAGTTTTTGCAAAATCGATGATCTACGATATAAACAATGACGGATTCCCAAAGTTGGATTCATTTCTTGAATATGCCGGTGGGGCATCAGTTGCTCCGGCATCAATCTTTGTACATTTGAACAGCCTTCAAATAATAAATGGTCGATATGAGAGCCCTCAGTTTGATGTAAAATGGGTCGCAACTCCATGTGCCATTTTCAGTTACCTGGTTCATATTATAAGGGATTTTCAGAAAGATCAGCTAAACAACCTCAGCTATTTTGCTGATGATCTGATTATTAAAAATCGCCTCAGCCGGAAAGCCCTTCGCGAATTTGCAGATGGGAAACCGGTTAATAATAATTTCCGGAACCTGATAAAACACTATTATTTACTGGCTGACCAATATCGCCATAAGACATATGACATTATCAAAGAAATAAAACCTCTGCTGGAACCAAGGTATCAATTAAGCCTCGAGATTATATTTGATTTATACCTGATGGTATTTGAAAGGATCGACATTAAAAATGGCAGATTCACTACTGAAGAACTCAATCCAACACCTGAAGAAACAAGAGAAAGGGTTTATAACCTAGTTATGAATTTTGAGAGTTTTTAAACTAAAATCCATACTTTTCGTATCTTTAATAAGGCTATTTTTCATCTAAACCTGAAATGAGCAGAAGCATATTTTTAGTTTTTGTGTTAGTTCTTTTATTGTCAGCTGGCTGTGCATCACTTGGGAAACTAACACGGCATGATTTTGACTCAGGCTTCTATAAGTTAAAAGTCCAGGGAGCACCTTCTTCACGTGTTTATGCAGAAGTCTCTGAAGATTCTATTATTGTGTATCCGGTCACTTCTGATGGAAAAAAGGAATTCCCAAATACTTCCAACTCCATGAGCGCCAGAGTCAGCAGGATCAAGGAAGACAATTATTTCTACAGAAGCTCTTTTACGAATAATTCTCTTGACATTGACCTGACATCAATTATATTCAAATCGAGGCATAGCATGGATGATGTTCCGAACCAGTTTAGTGCTGATCTGGATATCGCAGTTTACGCAGGTTTCCGAAAAGATTTTTATAACATAGTCTCTCCCGCTCATCCCTTTCATGAAGATAAGTCTTTTATCAGACAGATTGGTTTTGATCTGGGTGTCTTTGCCGGTATAGGATCTTCACCTGTTAATCCTACTGTAACTAATAATAAAATCAGCCAGGAGTATGATGCCATGATTTTTCAAAAAGGAGTTGCAGGTTTCATTTCGATTAACAGAATGTCAGTTGGTTTAGCTCTCGGGTTCGACAATCTTCTTGACAAAAGTAAATCTTCATGGATTTACAATCAAAAACCATATCTGGGTCTTATAATTAGCGTTTCAAGTTTTTAACCGTTTTAGATTCATAAAATATTACTTGCCATGCGTCATATTATGGAAATAAGCTCCCAAATAATCTTCATTTTTTCAGGAAATACCTATTGTCGGCAACCAGATCTATTTTCCCTATTCAAAGGACCTCACAAAAGCTCACAAAAGAGAAATGGTAATCTTCTGATTTTATTTGGAACTTTATGAGGTATTTACTGTTACCTCATAATAGGAGCTCAGATTCTGAGAAAATTATTAATTATTACCTTTGTACTCCAATTATATACTAACAATATATGGAAGCAGTAACCTTGGTACCGGTAAATGAAATGGATGGAAGACGACTCTATTATACTTTCATTGCAGGTGCCAGAAAAGTTATTGAACATCAGGTTGAGCTTAATAAAATTAACGTATTTCCTGTGAACGATGGTGATACCGGGACCAATCTGGCATCTACTATACGGGCGGTAGTTGATTCGATTCATCCTCACCGCTCATATAAGGTTACAGCCGACTTGATTGCAGAAACCACACTCGTTAATGCCCGCGGAAACTCTGGTATTATTTTTGCCCAATTCCTTTATGGGATGAGCACTGAAACCGGCAATTTTAAAACAATCACAATTAAACAATTTGCCGAAAGTATCAAGAATTCTGTGCGTTATATATATGAGGCGGTAGCTAATCCCGTTGAAGGAACCATGCTTACCGTGATCAAAGACTGGGCAAATTATATCTACGAAAACAGGAACAGAATAACAGACTTTAACCAGCTTTTAATCAGTTCTGTCGATGTCCTGAATAAATCTCTTTTAGCAACCAAATCAAAACTTGCAGTCCTGGCAAAAGCAAATGTTGTTGATGCCGGTGCCCGGGGTTTTGTGTTTTTTGTTGAAGGGATTATCGATTTTATTGCAAATCGAAACCTTAAGGACCTTATCCAGGTAAAAGCTGAAACCGCATTGTTTGAAAAGATAGAAGAATCGATTCCCGAGAAAGTCGATCTCAGATACTGTACAGAAGCACTCATAAAAAACAATTCAGTCGATAAAAAATCTTTGTTACAGCTCCTCAAAAAATATGGAAACTCTATCGTTGTTGCAGGTTCTGATAAAATGAAGCGCATACACCTGCATACCAATAACCCGGCAGAACTTTTCAACGAACTAAGAAATACAGGCACTCTGGCCTTCCAAAAAGCCGACGATATGATCAGACAGAGTGAGGTCGTCTACAACAGGAAATGGAAGATAGCGTTAGTCACAGATTCTACGTGCGACCTCGAACAGGATATAATCGACAACTATCAGATAAACATGCTGCCGATAAATATTAATTTCGGAGAGAACCATTATCTTGATAAGATTACAATCCTGCCTGAACAGTTTTATACTCTTTTAAAAGAAAATAAAGACTATCCTAAATCTTCACAGGTTAATGAAAAGAGCTTTACCAATCTTTATTCTCACCTTGCTTCACATTATGATTCAATAATCGCCATCCATCTAAGCGACAGGTTAAGCGGAACTTTTAACAGCAGCCAGAAGGCAGCCAAAGCAATAAGCGAAGAATTAAATAAGCCAATATCCGTTATTAATTCTAAAAATCTTTCGGGCGCCCTTGGACTTGTTGTTTTAAGGACTGCCCAAGCCATTGAGGCTGGATATTCCCACGATCAGGTCGTCAATATGGCTGAGAAATGGACAAATAATATCCGCATTTTCATCAGTGTCAAAACGATGAAATACCTTGTCAGGGGCGGTCGTGTTTCATTTGTAAGGGGACTTATTGCCAGGATACTTAATATTTGCCCTATTGTTTCTATTGATGAATCGGGGAAAGCAATTGTTTTTGACAAGGCTTTTAACCAGAGGTCGAATATGGAGAAAGTGATGGAATACATCACTAAAATCAGTCAGGAAAAAATAATATGGAATTACATTATTCTGCATGCAAATAACACTGATGCAGCGCAATGGTACTCAGAAAAAATGGCAATGCTCACAAATAAAAAACCGGCTTCCATAGTGAATATCTCTCCTATTCTTGGCGCCAATGCAGGCATCGGAGCGGCAGCCGTGTCCCTTCTTTTTGACTAGCGTATTGAATCTCTTAAGAATACAAACACAACCAACAAAAAGTCATACTATATCCAGAATAATAGATGATTATTCAATATGGTTTGAAATATTTCCTTTGTGTTCTAGTCGGGAATTATATTTGTTTTATAATCTTAACTTTTCTAATTTTATTATTGCATAAAAGGATAAAATGAAAACATTTGGAAAATGGTGTGGAGGAATTATTCTAGCCCTCTTTATACTTTATTCCGTGGGGCCCAGACCATCAAAGCCTGATTTTACAATACATGAGATTAATCTCCCGGTATCGCTTACGGATCTGGAGAATGATATAAACAGGAGCGAAAATGCAATAAGGGGAATCAAACCTGATAACCAGGCAAGAATTATTTGGGCTGATTCTTCTAAAAAAGAGAAAACAAAAATTGCCTTTCTTTATCTTCATGGTTTTTCTGCCAGCCAGGCTGAAGGCGATCCTGTTCATAAGGATCTGGCAAAAAAATATAATGCCAATCTTTATCTTTCCAGACTGGCTGAACATGGAATTGACATGGGTGACAGTTCTATGATCAATCTTACGGCAGGAAAATACGAAGTTTCCGCTGAAGATGCATTATCCATAGTAAAAAAACTAGGTGATGAAGTTGTGGTCATCGGTACTTCGGCGGGAGGGGCCCTGTCTCTTTACCTGGCATCACGGCATCCTGAAATAAAAGCAATCATTCTCTATTCACCCTGTGTGAAGCTTAATGATAGGACAGCGATGATCCTTGACAAACCCTGGGGGTTGCAGATTGCAAGGATTGTTTCAGGCAGACCGGATAAAAAATTTGCATCAGAGAGCAAGGTTCATGCAAATTACTGGCAACTGGATTACCGAATTGAAGCATTGGTAGCTCTTCAGAATCTGGTTTCAAATACTATGAAACCAGAGGTCTTCTCTAGCGTAACATGCCCGGTATTCCTTGGTTATTACTACAAAAATGAGATAGATCAGGACAAGACCGTTTCAGTACCGGCTATGTTAAAAATGTTTGATGAACTGGGCACTCCGGCAGGATTAAAACAAAAGAAAGCATTTCCCAAAGCAGGGGTACATGTGATTGGATCGTACATCAGATCGAAAGACTGGCAGGGTGTTGAAAAAGAGACAGATATATTTTTGTCTAATATTGTGAAGTTGTAGGTGGATTTAAGACTAAATAATAAAATGAGAAAAAAGAGCTCATCTTTTATTTTAATTCTGGTCCTCATTTCTTTGTTTACCACGGGTTGCAGGAAGCAAGATAAACCTGGGGTTCCATTATCTGACATAGAGGGGAATACTTACAAAACTGTAAAAATAGGCACCCAGGTATGGATGGCTGAAAACCTGAAAACCACCATTTTAAACGATGGAACAGATATTCCTCTGATAACTGATGCTGATTCCTGGGGCAATCTTTCAACGCCGGGTTTTTGCTGGTATAATAATGATGGGGCTTCTTTCAAAGACATATATGGAGCATTATATAATGGCTATACAATAAATACCGGGAAACTTTGTCCTGCAGGCTGGCATGTTCCTGAAAAAGAAGAGTGGCTGGAATTGAGGGATTTTCTTGGTGATTCACTCAAGGGAGGTGGAAATTTAAAGGAAGCAGGAACAGCACACTGGCTTTCACCAAATAAAGGAGCAGACAACCGCAGTGGTCTTACTGCGTTAGGCGCCGGTATTAGGTATTTTGAGGGGACCTTCGCTTCCATTCTATCATATACCTGTATCTGGTCAGCCACACAATTTGCCTTTGATGATGGATGGTATACGGGGCTTTATTTCAATGATTCGGCCTTTAGCATTGACCACAGAAATAAAAAAAATGGATTTAGTGTAAGGTGCCTTAAAAATTAAATAATTTTCTATCCGTAAATACATGGCCCAAAAGAAATTTTCACTGAAGTCGAGGTTAGAAAGTTTTAGATTTGCTCTGAACGGGTTATTGTTGCTTTTAAAGAATGAACATAACTCCAGAATTCACATTCTTGCCGCAATAATAGCAATCGTCATGGGAATAATCATGAAGCTTGATCATTACGAATGGTCTTTGCTGATAATTGTTATTGGAGCTGTATTTCTAACGGAACTATTGAATTCTTCAATTGAATCATTGGCCGATCTTATTGATCCCGAATGGAATGAACTTATTATGAGGGCAAAAGATTATAGTGCAGCAGCTGTGTTGATATCAGCAATTGTCGCTATAGTTGTTGGCGGACTTATTTTTATCCCGAAGTTTTTAGACTTAATTTAATCCCCAATTCAGATATACTGATATGAAAAGAAGAGATTGGGTAAGAAATACAACCATTGCTGTCACAGGTTTGCTGTCCAGAAGATATCTGGCTGGTTCTGAGCTTTTCAGGTATATGCCTGCAGGTGATTTCCTGAAAACTGACTTCGGAACTGGTTTTAAATGGGGTGTGGCAGCATCTTCCTACCAGACCGAAGGCGCCTGGAACCAGGACGACAAAAGTGAATCGAATTGGGACTATTTCTCCCGCATTCCGGGCAAAATAGAAAGAGGAGAAAATGCAGATGTAGCATCCGATTTTTACCACAGGTACGCTGAAGATATCGATCTGATTAAGGCTATGAATTTCAAAGTATTCCGGTTTTCCCTTTCCTGGTCACGTATTCTTCCGGAAGGAACCGGCACCATAAACCAAAAAGGTATTGATTTCTATCATAAAGTGATCGATAAATGTCTTTCTGCCGACATCGAACCATGGATCACACTCTATCACTGGGATCTGCCACAGGTTCTGGAAGCACGTGGAGGCTGGGCGAATCGTAATATTATTGATTGGTTCTCAGAATATGCTGAAGTGGTAACCAGGGAATATGGTCCCAAAGTAAAAAACTGGATGGTCCTAAACGAACAACTTTCTTTTACCGGTGGTGGATATATGGAAGGGATATTTGCGCCTGGTAAAAATAATCTTAACGCATTCCTGAAATCAGTACACAACTCAGTTCTCTGCAATGCCGAAGGAGGCCGTATCATTAGGGAAAATGTGCCCGTAACAAACATCGGAACCACTTTTGCAAATACCTGGGTAGAACCGTTTGATACGAAGAAAAAGAATGTTGAAGCTGCCTCACGAATGGATGCAATAATGAACCGACTATTTATCGAACCATGCCTGGGGCTTGGTTATCCGGAGGATACTGTACCCATCTTAAGGAAAATGAAGTCTCTTTATAAGGCCGGGGATGAAACAAAAATGGTATTTGATTTCGATTTCATTGGTGTCCAGTATTATTTCAGGACAGTTGCCAAGAATTCAATAATACCAGGAATGAGGGCGAAAGAGGTTCTGGCATCCAAAAGGGGTGTCCCTGCAAATGAGATGGAAGGGGAAATCTACCCAGAAGGATTATATCATATACTTAAAAAATATTCCTTATACAAAGATATAAGGAATTTAATTGTGACTGAAAACGGAACCTGTGTTCCGGATAAGCTTGAAAACGGAAGAGTTCATGATAAAGACAGAATAGGCTATTTTAAAAATCATCTGGAAGCGGTGTTAAAGGCAAAAAAAGAAGGCGTAAATGTAAACGGTTATTTTGTTTGGTCACCTACTGATAATTTTGAGTGGAATAAAGGATACCGGACACGCTTTGGACTTGTCTATGTAGATTTCAAGACTCTGGAAAGATATATGAAAGATTCCGGCTTATGGTTTAAAGAGTTTCTTAAGAATTGAAAACAAGAATTAAAATAATGCTTTTCATACTATCCACCGTTTTTAGTCTGGTGATATTCACTGCCTTAATTCAATCCACCCAGACTTATGATATCTTTGTAAAATCAGTAAAGATCGCGCATTCAAGACCAGCGACAAAACAGGTCTCGTAATACTATCACTGGAGTTTAAGACTAATCAGGAATTCATCCTGATAATTAATAGCTTGCTGTTTAAAATAACTTTTAAAAGTTTTAATATTTGGTAAGTTTTAGAGAGTTTTGTTTACACTTCATTAAAAATAATATCGACCTGCTTGTATCTTTTTATAATTGAAGTTGTTTAAGATATATAAGAATTAAATATAATTCCTTCTGGACTTTCATTAATGACTTAAATTCAAATTAGTTGCAATTATCTCAAAATTAAAAATGATAGTGACAAATAAGAAATATTTCTTTTCAATATGTATCATTATTGTGCTTTTTACTTACCTGGATTCTTATTCACAGACATCTGAAAAAACAGTTATAAGCGGACTTGTCGTTGATGCAAAAACCGGGTTGCCAATAGCAGGAGTATCTGTATCATTTCAGAGGACAACTGTTGGAACAATTACTGACAATATTGGGAAATACAGCATTGAAACGAAAGTTCAGGCAGATAAAATTGCATTTTCATTTTTGGGTTATCAAACAGAAACCAAGAGTATATCTGAAGGTAAAGTTCAGACTATCAATATCAGTTTAAAATTATCATCAATTTCTTTAGATGAAGTGATAGTAAAACCAGGAAAAAACGCTTACAAAAACAAAAATAATCCTGCAGTTGATCTTATTCAAAAAGTAATTAATAACAAGGATCTGAACAATAAAAAAAGCTTCGATTACCTGGAATTTAAACAGTACGATAAAATTCAGTTTGCGTTGAGTAATATTCCCGAAAAGTTCAAAGAAAGTAAACTGTTTGGAAAGTTCAGGTTTGTCTTTGATAATATAGATACTACAAAAAGAATAGGTAAAAGTATTCTCCCGCTTTTTATCAAAGAGACACTGTCTGATCATTTCTACAGAAAAGATCCGAAGGCTACAAAAGAGATAATCCGTGCACAGAAGACGGTAAACCTTGATGAATATCTTGACAACAGGGGCGTTTCTGCAAATCTAAACTATTTATATCAGCATATAAATATCTACGACAATGAAATCTTGTTTCTGACTAACACTTTTGTAAGCCCTATTGCTAACAATGCGCCCATATTCTACAAATATTACATTGTAGATACATTGGCTTTTGATAAAATCAAATGCGTAAGGTTGTTTTTTGAACCCAGAAATAAAACTGATTTTCTCTTTCACGGGCATTTATATATAACACTCGACAGCAGCTATGCAGTTTGTAAGATAGATATAGGTATTAATAAGAAGATGAATATCGACTGGGTTAAGGATATCTCTATCGTACAGGATTTTAATAAGTTCGGAAAGAAATACTGGTTGCTTTCAAAAGATGAAGTCTCAATTGATTTCGGCATAATGAAGAATTCACTGGGTTTATATGGACAGCGTACCATCTCTTACAAGGATTACAAAATAAACGAACCGATTGATAAAAAGGTGTTCACAGGCCCCGCAGAAGCTGAAAAACTAGATCGATCAGCAGATAGTTCAGGTTTTTGGGAAGCGAACAGGTATGTTCCCCTCTCTAAATCTGAAAATGGTGTTTATCTGACTATCGACAGTATTAAAAAGATCCCGGCATTTAATAGAGGAATGAATATTATAACGTTACTGACGACCGGGTATTTGAATCTTGGTAAAACTGAAATCGGACCTGACGAAAGTTTCTATAGTTTTAATCCTGTGGAAGGATCGAGATTCAGATTCGGAGGAAGGACCACTGCTGCATTTAGTAAAAGAATAACTTATGAGGGTTATGTAGCTTATGGGTTGAATGATAGAATATTCAAATATAATGCAGGCATAACTTACTCGTTGACGCCACGTACAATATATCAGTTCCCCGTAAAATCAATTAAGCTGAGTTATCAAAATGATCTCAAAATTCCAGGTCAGGAACTTCAGTTTACACAGGGAGATAACTTATTTCTATCGTTGAAAAGAGGTGTGAATGACAAGTTTCTGTTAAATAATACTATCAGGGCAGAATATCTTAATGAATTTGATAATCATTTCTCTTACATGCTCGGTTGTAGCATCACAAGGCAATCAACAGAAGGCAATCTCCATTTCACGTACAGTGATTCTACTTTACTGACAAATTATATTCCTGCAATAACTATCTCTGAGTTATATATCAATCTGAGATATGCCCCTAATGAAAAATTTTATCAGGGGAAATTATACAGAGATCCGTTGCCTGGAAAGTATCCGGTAATTCAGTTAAGAATTGCGGGTGGGCTAAAGTCAATAAATAACGATTATAACTATTTACGACTTCAGTTTGACATAAGCAGGAGGTATTACCTCTCTGTACTCGGTTATACTGATGTCTCCTTTGAAGCCGGCAAAGTTATTGGAAAAGTGCCTTTCCCGTTATTGTTTATACACAATGCAAATCAGACCTACTCATATCAGAAGGATTCTTATAACCTTATGAATTTCCTGGAATTCGTAAGTGATCAGTATGTATCATTAAATATAGACCATAGTTTTAATGGATTTTTCTTCAATAAAATACCTCTGTTAAAAAAACTCAAATTACGGGAGGTCGTAAGTTGCAAGGTGCTATATGGTGGGATCACCAGAAATAATAATCCGGATTATCAAAGTACTCTTTTTAAGTTTCCTCCTGATATTAATGGAATGCCTTTAACTTATTCTTTTGGAAACCAGCCATATATCGAGGCAAGCTTTGGCGTCACAAATATTTTTAAGATTTTCAGAGTTGATCTTATAAAAAGGTTTACGTATCTCAATCATCCGAATATCTCAGGATTAGGAGTGCGTGTCCAATTCAGATTTGATATATAATCAACTTATATTTATGAGTTCATTCAGTATGGGAAGACGTCTATTTAAGAGTATACCGCAAAAAAGAGTGTTATGGATTCTAATAAATCTCATATTGTGTGGATTATTCCCCGTTGCTAACAATGGTATTGTTTTTTCAGCAAATTCACAGATTCTTGATTCTGCCAGTGTTCAATTTAAATATTTACAAAAACCCAATCAGAACGATAGTCTCTATCAGAAATTATCCGACAACTTTTATAAAACTGATAGTATTTTCTCTTTCCGTTCACCAAAAGGATATTTCCCCTCTCTCCTTAAAGACTTTGAAGAGCAAATAACTGCACCTTTTAAACAAAGTGAAAAACAATGGATAATGACTGGTGCCGCAATTGGCATAACTGCGGCCCTGATTCATGTTGATGGAGAAATAGACGAGTGGGCACGCGCTCAGAAGACGGAGCATAAATGGGTNNACCTCTGGTGTCTGGGTTAATATTATAAAAATATTTACAGGCAGAGAAAGACCTATAGCTGATTATACATTCAGTAAAACTGAGGGAGGTGCCTGGTATGGACCATTTTCAAAATGGGACCAGGATCTGAAAGTAAGAAAACCGGTTTCTGAATTTGATGCTTTTCCTTCTGGCCATACGGCAACAGCATTTTCAATCGCGACAGTTTTTGCATCACAGTACAAGGATACAAAAGCAATTCCAATTATTTGCTATTCAGTAGCTACTCTGGTCGGTATATCAAGATTAACCGAACATGAACACTGGGCTTCTGATGTTTTTGTCGGGGGAATTATGGGATATTTATGCGGCAAGCAGGTAGTAAACCATTATAATAAAACACATCGCGATCCGGCTAATCCTTTATCATCAAAATCAAAAAATAAAACAGAACTCACATATATTCAATATTCTAATCAGGTTGGAATTCTTCTGAAATGGTGAGAATAAATTGAACGAATACATACAACCTTTGTCCTCATACCTGCCCGATTGTTAATGATAATTAACATTGCAATTAATGTTATTTAACATTCCTGATAAGATATATTCAATTTATTTTCATTCTTTTGCGCGGTCTATTCATTAACATTTCTTCAATCAAATTTTTCAAATAAGTTTTTTAATTATGAATTCATCATTTATGAGACCTTTAATTTTCATCATAATAATTCAATTTTTCTTTAGTATAGCTGTTAGCGCCCAATCAAAACCCAATACCATAATTTCAGGTAAAGTATTTGACAAATCCACCAGGGAACCACTGGAATATGCAACAATTTCCATTATAAACAAACAGTCGGGAAAGACAATAACTGGAACAGTAGCAGACGTAAAAGGGGTCTTCAGCATATCCAATATTCCATTTGACACGTACCAGGTCAATATAGAATTTATCGGTTATGAAAAGACAACCTTAGATAACATTGTCTTAAGCGTCGAAAAACGTTCCGTTTCAATAGGAACAATCTTTCTTTCCTCATCAACACATAATCTTGAAAGTGTGACGGTAGTCGGAGATAAACCGGTTGTAGAAAATAAAATTGATAAAATTGTATACAATGTCTCTAATGACATTACTTCGCAGGGAGGAGCAGCAATTGATGTACTTAAAAAGGTTCCACAGGTAACAGTTGATATTGATGGGAATGTAGAATTGCAGGGTAATTCCAATATTCGTTTTTTGATCAATGGGAAGCCTTCAAGTGTGTTTGGAAACAGTCTTTCCGATGCACTTGCATCTATTCCGGCAAGTCAGATCAAAAGTGTTGAAGCTATCACCAATCCCGGAGCCAAGTACGATTCACAAGGCACAGGTGGAATTATCAATATTATTCTCTTTGACAATAAAATGCAGGGTGTCAACGGTAACATCAATTTATCGGCGGGCTCAAGATTGGAGAACGGCTCTCTGAATCTGAATATAAGACATAATAATTTTGGTGTCAATGCTTTTTTTAGTGGTAATGCTGCATTAAAATCAGAGTTGCCATATTCTCAGAATCGTTTTGCACAAGATACTGCCACTAAAACAATTACTAACATGGTTCAGACAAGTCGTACCGATTTTGTGAGGAATGGCTTCCGGTCAGGTATTGGTTTTGACTGGAATATTACAAAAAATGATATAATTACGGGTTCTTTGGGTTATAATCAATTTGGCAGTAGTAATCAGGGGCTTACAAATCAGGAACAACTTACAACGGATTATTCATCTAATCCTTTGTCAGATATATTTACATTGCGTAATTCAGACAGCCGGTCCAGGATTGGATCAATAGATTATAGCCTCGACTATAAGAAGAAGTTCAAAAATGAAGGCCAGGAGCTCGATATAGTTTATGATCAAAGCAATGGCAATCCTTACAGTAATTATATTCAGTCGCAATCATACGAAGGACAAACGGTTCCCTTCTCCGGATCATTAAGCACCAACCCCGGAACGGATAGGGAGATGGATATATCCATTGATTATACTCACCCTGTGAATAAAAACATCTTGATAGAAACAGGCGCTAAGATGGTAGACGAAAATATATCGAGTATTGCCAATGTAAGTGATTTCGACCCTTCCCTGAATCAGTATGTAAGTGATGCATTTCAATCATATCACCTGAATTATAAGATGAAGGTCTATGCAGGATATCTTTCCACTAACTTTAAATTGTTTAACTGGCTGAATGTAAAAGGAGGAGCAAGGTATGAATATACTAATATTAATATTGATTTCCCTAATACTTCCGTGCCGACTTATGGTACATTTGTACCCTCAGTTGTTCTATCTCATGATTTCAACAAGACCCAATCATTGAAACTGGCATATACCAAACGCATCGAACGTCCGGAATACAGGGAATTAAATCCTTTCATTAATCTGAGTGATCCATATAATCTTTCAACAGGTAATCCATTATTGAAACCTGAAATTGGGAATAACTTTGAATTAGGCTACAGCAGTACATTTAAAAAGGGAGGGAATATTTATATCTCATTAATAGAACGTATAAACACTCAGGATGTTAAACAGGTAACCACATTTTACCCCGCGTACCTGATAGGTGATTCGACATATGCCAACGTTTCTGTTACAAACAGTCAAAACATCGGGGAAGAATACAATACCGGTATCAGCGTTTCAGGTTCNNTTAAACCTGAATGCAACTTACCAGTTGAATAAAGATCTGGTGTTTGAGTTATTTGGTTTCTATAGTTCACCTGTACAAAATATTCAGGGAAAAAATCCGCAATTTTTCATGTACACTTTTGCTTTAAGAAAACTGTTCTGGGATAAAAAAGCAAGCTTTGGATTTACAGCAACGAATCCATTCAACAAATATGTAAGACAATTATCTACAATTTCAACAGAAAGTTACACATCTACAAATATAAGAATGATGCCAATGCGGTCTTTCGGGATCAGTTTTATGTACAAATTTGGAAAATTGGAATTCAGCAAGACCAAAGAAGATGATAATAATAATTTCATGAATGATACTGCCTCAAGAGGCAATTAATTAAAATAACAACTATCCCAGTTAAACCGAGTTGTCGGTATCTGGATATAGGCGGCACACGACCATTTCTAAACAACGGCCTGACTAAATACAAAATGGGACTGGGCGCTGAGTTTTTATCAGAACATTCTACGTGGAAAGAGTATCTCTGGTTCGGAATGAATGAGAATTCAACTTTTGCGAAAGAGTTTATTCGTAATAATTCATTCTTGTATCTGAATAATGATCGCAAGCTGGTTATACACGAGATATGATTTCTGTTAATCCCGACCACAACTGATACAATCCAAAAAGTGCAAATGCAATTACAGAAATCCCTATAGATATACGGATAACCCTCTGACCGAAATTCCTTGCAGCTGCAAAAAGAACAACCATTACTATAGAACATATAATCATCGAACCGTAGAATCCGATCAGCAGGATAATGCCGTTCATCGGATTTTCGCTCCAGCCCTTTATCAATAATGGTCCCATAATCAGGCTCCAGCCAAGATAAGGGTTTGGATTCAACAAATTTATAATTACTGCCTTGAAAACATTCTTTTGCGGAGAAATATCCCGGATTATATTTTGATTGAATTTGAACCATGTTTTGTACGCATGAAATGCGAGATAAAGAAGAAACATGCCACCAAAGCACTGAAGTATAATTACTACTTCGTGAGGAACATTTTTTAGAACAAGCAACACTAAGATGATAATTGGTATATCGCTCATTAAAGGAGCAAAAACCAGGGGCAGTGTTTTTCGCCAGCCCTTTGTTAAACTCTGAGAAAGAAGAAAAACCTGAAAAGGTCCTGGCTGCACAACACATGCAAAAGCATAACTTATACCGAAAATAAAGTAATTTATCATCTATTGTCCTGCTTATTTTGACTGAGCATAACTTAAAATTGTTTTGTACAGGGCCAAAAATTTAATTGTCTTTCTCTTATTCAAATCGTAAATTTGATTTTGTTGAAAGTAAATCATAATAATTGATTTAATAATATTGACTAAATTCGCATTTATGAATTGCATTATATGTGCCAATAAAAATAGTAGTCAACTTCTTGAAGAATTTGTGGGAAAGTTATCTTCTCTCAATCTTATCGGGACATTCAGTGATTCAGGTTCAATCAAGGCCCAATTCTCAAAAAAACAGAATATTGACCTTATCTTTCTTGATGCTGATATACCAGAAATGGACATATTTAATTTTATCAGTAGTTTCGACCATCAGGCAAACATAATAATTGTATCACCGGATGATAAGGATGCCCTCAAAGCATTCGAATTCAATGTTGTTGATTACCTGCTTAAACCTGTGACTTTTTCAAGATTCTGCAAAGCCGTTGATAAGGCAATACGATATTTTGCAAGTAAGGAAGTCAGCAACAGCGATGCTAATGAGATATTTATTAAAAAAGGATCAACGTTAGTCAAGCTGAAAATTAGGGATATCATATATGTCGAAGCCCTTGAGAATTATGTTACACTAAACACTAAAAATGAAAAGTTTACGATTCATTTTACTATGAAAGCGCTTGAGTATCAATTACCTTCAGATATTTTTATCAGAGTACATCGATCATTTATTGTGAATATAAGTTTGATAAAGACAATAAAAGAAAATTCTATTGATCTGATCATTGGCAATGAACTTAGAGACATACCTATAGGCCAATCATATAGAGATCCACTTTTGAATAGAATAAATATAATGACCAGATAATATCATCCATTGATAAGAGTGTGAATAACAGAACTTAGCGTAAAAATGTGTTTAGGCCAGATTTAAGTTCGTTAATAGTTAGGTTCGATAAATACCAATCTGGTTTTAATTATTTCTCCTCTGTCGTCTTTCGCATATAGTTTTATGCTAATGCTTGTTGTAGCATCGTGAAAAATATCTGTTATTGGAGAAAACGCATCAGAAATATCCTCCAATTCATTCAATTCATTAAATTCTTCAACAGGAAAATATAAGTGTATAATTAAAACATATTCAGGTACCTTAATCCGTGTAAGGACTTTAAGCATTTTTGCCAGATATATTGATGATGCTGTATTAAAATACTCCAGGTCGAGTCTTAAATTGGTAGTCGGATTAGCCAGTAAAATATATTCTGCTACCCAATTCAACACAGGTTCATATAATTTGGTAGCATTTTCAGGAATTGACCTGCCATAAAACAAAAGATCACCCGTCAATTGATTTAAATCAATCTGTGGAGTTTTTGGAGTTTGTTCAATTATCAATTCATTCATAATGTGATTTTTCATGGACCCTTAATTTGCAACCATAAGGTTTCATCAAAGAATATAACAAATTTAAGCTATTCTTATTACATTAATAGAGCTTAGTCAAAAAAGAAGGCGCGATTATCAAATAATCTGTTCTTTAATGCATAATTCCAAGAACTCTTTGATATTTATTATTAATTGGGGTCAAATTAAATCGGTAATCCGGGACAAATCATTTAACTCTTTGTTTTAAAAATGTTTATGTCAGACCAGCATTAAAGTTAATTAAATTGTTTTAACATACTCAATTAATGCAATTGCAGAATTGCATAATGTTCTAACATATTATATATCAGTATATCAATTATACAATTCTATAGTCTGGGGCTTTGGTACCAGGCTTTTTCATCTATAAATCATTAATCAAATCAACATGAAAATACAACAGACAACTATATCTGAAATAAGACTTGTATGTAGGACTAAGTGTCTTCGTCAGCTATGATAACTGAATAATATAGGGCAAAACCCAGAATTGTTTCAATATAGCTTCAGTAACCGTTAAAAGAAATAAGCCTATTCAGACGGGATATATCTGTTAGCGCTTATTTGTTTGTTGACCCACCTGGGCTCGAACCAGGACTCTGCGGAACCAAAATCCGACGTGTTGCCAATTACACCATGGGTCAATTTTCAATCAGATGAGCTGCAAAATTAGAAAATTTTTTGAGAAGTAATTACCCCCTGGCGAAATTGATAAACCACTACTGGCAAAGATCAGTTGGGATTTGATAGTATAATTTCATACCTGGCTCTGTTCATCTCATCCACCTCAACAACAATAAAAGGGCATTCAACCAGCGAACGGAGAATAAAACCCAATTCACACATATCTTCATCACCGTGTTCATAATACCAGGTAACACGAGCATTCTTGATGATATCTTTCATTTCCGACAACTCTCTCAATATTGTAAAAATCCACTTAATAGAACTTGTGTTAATATATTCAAACCCCAGTTCGATTTTTGATTTTTCTGTATGTTTATGAACATAACTTGATATCCATTCCTGAACAGGCCTGTAGAAATCGTTGGGGTTTTCAGGTATTGATCTGCCCATAATAAAAATCCTCTCTGGCTCCAGAATTATCCAGGGGGTTCTCTTTGTAGGACTGTTTTTTAAACTCTCCGGGTACATCTTTCTAAAATCTCAGAAGATAATCACCTGTTCTTCATACAAATATACGTTGGAATGATATATATATTGTCAATTCCATCAATCAATTTAAAGCCTAATATGTAAAATTAGAAAAAGGCGGGTATAATACAAATGCTATTGCGTTACATTCTGATTAAAAAGCGTCGGTTCATTCTCCTCCCATAATGTTGGATGCTCCTCTTCGAATCTTTTAAGAATGGCTTTCATTATTGTCTCTCTGAGAAATTCAGATTTATTTTTTACCCAGTATCGGTTGCGTTATTCCCATAACAGATCCCGCTTCAGCGGAACAGAGGGGTTTTTACCACGAAACAAATCCCTTTTGAGAATATGTCGACCCTAATCACTTCCTCTTTTAGCAGCGGTTCATGGCATTCAGATCAGCAAATGCCTCTTTCAGTCTGGCAATAAAGCTCTCTTCACCTTTCCTTAGCCATATTCTTGGATCGTAATATTTCTTATTGGGTTTGTCCTCGCCTTCAGGATTGCCGATTTGACCCTGGAGGTATCCCGTTTTTTCTTTTGAGTATTTATTTATCCCATCCCAGAAAGCCCATTGCATGTCGGTGTCAAGATTCATCTTTACAGCGCCATATTTAATAGCTTCTGTAATAAGCTGTTTCTCTGATCCCGATCCTCCATGAAACACGAAGTTAACAGGATTTGGACCTGTCTTAAATTTTTTGATGATATAGTCCTGGGAGTTCTTTAGAATAATTGGCTTGAGCTCTACATTTCCAGGTTTATAAACTCCGTGAACATTGCCAAACGATGCAGCAATTGTGAACATATTGCTTACTTTCAAGAGTTCTTCATAGGCATATGCAACGTCCTCCGGCTGAGTATATAACCTGGAGCTATCGACCCCCGAATGATCTACCCCATCTTCTTCTCCACCAGTAACACCTAACTCAATCTCAAGTGTCATTTCGATTTTGCTCATTCTCTCAAGATATTTCTTGCATGTCGCTATGTTTTCTTTCAACGGTTCTTCAGAGAGATCAAGCATATGTGAACTGAATAATGGCCTGCCATTGGTTTCATAGAATTCTTCACCTGCGTCAAGCAATGCGTCAATCCATGGGAGAAGCTTGCGTGCCGCATGATCAGTATGAAGTATTACAGGAATGCCATAATAGTCTGCAACATTATGGACATGAAGAGCCCCGGAAATACCACCGGCTATTGCACCAACATGATTCTCTTTGGGCAAGCCCTGCCCGCCAAAAAAATGTGCCCCACCGTTCGAAAACTGGACAATAACAGGAGAATTCACAATCCTGGCAGTTTCCAAAACAGCATTTACGGAATTGGTCCCAACCACATTAACAGCAGGAATAGCAAAGTCATTCCTGTTAGCGTAGTCAAAGAGTGACTTCATATCCTCTCCGAATATCACTCCCGGTTCCAGTTTTAATTCCTTATTAGTCATATAATTAAGTATTTATTAGAATATAATAATGCCCATTTTCGATACAAAGATAGCTAATTTTAAAACCCATATGAAACATATTAATCGAAGTAAAATGGTATTCACAGCTACAATTGAGGCTGCAGAAAATGAAGAATATCAGTACTTTAACTGGGTGCTTAAAAAGTGTCACTATCTTTAATATACACTTTTGAAAAAAAATATTTATACTCTCTGAGATATTATTTATCTTCGTAGACTTATTTTTAAAATATTTCTGCTCTGATATTTATCAAATGCCAATGACTGAAGATACAATTAAATAGTTAAAAACTGACCTTGTTCTAAAAAGGTTACCTTCAAAAACCAAATAAATAAATATGAAAAAAATCTTAATCTTAATATTTACCTGTCTCATTTCTTCACAGGCACTGATCTTCTCGCAACAAAAAGTATGGTCGCTGGAAGAGTGTATCAAATACGCTATTCAAAACAATATACAGATAAAGCAGCAGCTGATCCAGACATTGGTCCAGCAGAATTCGCTTGATTTGTCAAAAACCCAGTTGTTGCCTACTCTTAATGGTCAGGCACAATATTCTTATTCCTATGGTCATGCGCTCTCTCAAACCAATTACCAGTTTTTTAGCTCAGTCAAATCTGATTATTTTTACTTAGGAGGAACTATGCCTGTTTTTAATGGGCTGCAGTATTATAATTCAATCCGGAAAAACAAATATCTGGTACTTGCCAGCCAGCAGGATCTCCAGGATATTACTGACAATGTAGCTTTGAATGTTGCACTTGCATATCTTCAGATCCTTCTGAACAAGGAGTTAGTTGCAGCAAATGAAAATCAGCTTAATATTACATTACAGCAAATTGAGAAAACAAGGAAACTTGTTGATGCTGGCAGTGTAGCTAAAGGAAATCTTCTGGAGATAGAAGCTCAGGCAGCACAGGAAGAACTCTCTCTGATCACTCAGAAAAACCTTCTCGAAACATCCATCCTTATTCTCACACAATTGCTTGAGCTTAAAACTCCGACAGGATTTGAAGTTGTAGTTCCGGAGATCAATGTAGATCCTAATGCAATCATATCAGGAAATATTGATGATATTTATACTATAGCCGAAAAAAACAGACCTGAAATAAAAAGCTCAGAGCTAAAGCTCAGGGCTAGCGAATACAGTCTTAAAATGGCAAAGGGAGGAAGAAGCCCTGTACTTGCACTAAATTATTCAGTAACCAGCCAGTATACTTCCAGTTCTCCGGATAATTTTTCGACACAGTTTAAAACTTTTAGGAACGAAGGAGCTGGTTTGACATTAAATATTCCGATATTAAATGGATGGCAGGTTAACAAGAACATTTCAAATTCAAAATTAAACGTGGAGACCAGTCAGTATAATCTTGAAGGAACACAGAAACAACTCTATAAAAATATCCAACAGGCGTACACTGATGCAGTTGCTGCTCTCAAAAAATACAATGTGAGTCTTAAAGCAATTGCCTCAACCGAAGAATCTTTCAGATATACGGAACAAAAATTCAATGTCGGAATGGTTACATCTGTTGACTACAATGCCTCAAAAACACAGCTGCTTAAATCCCAATCAGATATGGCTCAGGCAAAATATGAATTTATCTTTAAGACCAAGGTTCTCGATTTTTATAAAGGCTTACCGTTAACGCTCAATTAATAATTAAAATATAAAAACATTTTAAGATACAAGAACATGAAAAACAATAAGATACTTAAGATTTTACTTCCTATAGTAATTGTCCTGATCCTTTTCGCAGTAATTGGGAAAAAAGCAGGCTGGTTTGGTAAAGCTTTAACGGTGAAGGTGGCTGTTGAGAATGCTCAAAAACGCACTATCGTTGAAACAATTACAGCGAATGGTAAAATTCAGCCTGAGAAAGAGGTTAAAATTAGTCCGGATGTATCTGGCGAAATTGTAGAACTGACAGTAAAAGAAGGTTACAATGTTGAAAAAGGACAATTATTACTCAGAATAAAACCCGATAATTACATTTCCCAGAGAGACAGATCACTGGCAGAAATCAGCGCGGCCCAGGCACGTCGGTCTCAGTCGGAGGCTCAGTTTACTCAGGCCGAATTATCCTTTAAGCGAAACAAACAACTATTTGACCAACAGACTATTTCAAAGTCGGATTATGAGCAGGCTGAAGCTACTTATAACGTGGCAAAAGCCGAGCTTGATGCAGCTAAGTTTGCAATAACAAGTGCCGAAGCCTCCCTTAAAGATGCAAATGAAAACCTTACCAAGACTTCGATCTATGCACCGATGACAGGTACGGTATCTATGCTTCTCGTTGAACTGGGAGAAAGAGTTGCAGGAACAAATCTTATGGCAGGAACAGAATTAATGAGGGTTGCTGATTTGTCCCGTATGGAAGCTCAGGTACAGGTAAATGAGAATGACATCCCAAGGGTTAAACTCGGAGATACCGCCCTGATTGAAGTAGATGCATATCTCGACCAGAAATTTAAAGGGATAGTAACTGAAATTGCGAATTCTGCCAAGACAACAGGTGTATCAGCTGATCAGGTTACTAACTTTGATGTCAAGATTCTGGTTCTTCCCCAATCATACCAGAAACTTGTTGATGCCGGGGATAAAAACCCCTTCAGACCAGGAATGTCTGCAACAGTCGATATCCGTACCCAGTCAAAACCTGACATACTTGCCGTTCCGATACAATCTGTTACAACACGTACCGATACAACTAAAGTTTCCGGCACTCCTTCAGAAAAAGATATCCGTACCCTCGTATTTATTACAGATGGTAAATATGCTCTCGCTAAGGATGTTAAAACCGGAATACAAGATAATTCTTACATTGAAATCCTTTCAGGTGTGGGAGTAAATGATAAGGTTATCTCTGCTCCTTTCAGTGCAATAAGTAAAAAATTATCCGACAGCACCTTGATAGAGGTTGTAAAAAAAGAACAACTATATAAGGTGAAATAGGTAGCTGGTATCTCATTCAAAACATGGTAATATGTCTTGAAACTGCAACAAACCTTTGCTCAGTGGCATTATGTGATAGTGCCGGTGTAATTTCTTTGAGAGAAAGTAACGAATCAAAATCACATGCATCCACTCTGACTTTGTTTATTGGCGAAATCCTCAAAGAGCATGGAATAAGAGCTCATGACCTTGAAGCGGTAGCTGTCAGTAAGGGACCTGGATCTTACACAGGATTGCGGATTGGTGTATCGGTAGCAAAAGGAATTGCATATGGAGCATCTATTCCTCTTATCGGCATAGAGACCACTCTTTCAATGTTCTGGGGGATTAATGACAGTGAATATATTGATGCTGAATCTGAGGTGAAGTCATTTTATTGTCCTATGCTTGATGCCAGGAGAATGGAAGTTTATTATTCTATTTATGACTCAGGCGGAAATAAAATAAAGGAAATATCGGCAGAAATAATCACTAAAGATACATTTGCCAATATTCCTGAATCACAGAAGATTATTTTTTTTGGTGATGGAGCACTAAAATGTAAAGAAGTGATTAATCGTAAAAACGCTCTTTTTGAAGCTAATTACAAAATATCAGCTTCACACATGCATAAATCTGTATTTCAGTCACTTAGAGAAAAACGTTTCGAAGATGTTGCTTACTTTGAACCATTTTATCTGAAAGATTTTATAACTTCCAAACCCAGAAAAAATATACTGGGAAAATAATCGGCACTATTACTACGTTCCAGCAGGAAGAAGAATGAACAGAATTTTTTGTATCACCGGTATAGCGTTAATTATATCAACCTTTGCGAAGGGTCAGGTTGATTCATATAAAGTCGGAGAGAAAGTAACCTATACAATCCAATATGGCTTTATTACGGCTGGAATCGGTACACTCGAGTTAAAAAGTGATTCATTTAACGGCCTGGAAGTATGGCATTCAAAATTGTCAGCAAGAACAACCGGAATGGCTGAGGCTCTTTTTAAGGTTTTGGATGTTTACGAGAGTTTCATCGACCCTATCACCGAGTTACCTGTAAAATCGATCAGAAATATCCATGAAGGTCATTATAAAAGGTATAATGTTGTAATATTTGATAATAAAACCAGATCTGATTCAAGTATTCTTACAAGCGACCTTACAGGAATACATATTGCTCCTCCCCGAATTCAGGATATCCTCTCCTGCTTCTATTTCTTCCGGAATCATATTCTTCCGATCGACAGCAATCTGGTTAAAGGCAAGATGACATACATTACCACATGGTTCTGTGATGAACTTTATCCGATCAGGTTGAAATATATCGGAACGGATGTAATAAAAACCAAAGTCGGTAAAATCAAATGCTACAAGTTTAATCCTGTTACAGAAACCGGGAGACTTTTCAAAACTGAAGAAGATATTTCTTTCTGGTTTTCGGCCGATAAGAATTTTTTACCGGTTAAGATTCGATTTGATATATTTGTAGGTGCGTTTACATGTGAGATTGTAAATTATGAAGGGCTGGTTTATCCGCTTGGAGCTAATAATGAATTGATAAATTAATTTACTGAATAACAGAAATATATGGCAAGTACTGCAGATTTTAGAAATGGATTAGTCATTGAATTCAACAATGACCTTTATACAATTGTGCAATTTCAGCATGTTAAACCAGGAAAAGGGCCTGCTTTTGTACGAACTAAACTAAAGAATCTCAAAAGTGGGAGAGTAATTGATAATACCTTTTCTTCAGGTACCAAAGTGACCCTGGCCAGGGTTGAACGACGCCCCTACCAATATCTTTACAAGGATGATATGGGATGTTATTTTATGCATCTCGAAACTTTTGAACAGATCCACGTTCCTGAATCAATGATTGAAAATCACGAATTTCTCATGGAAGGAGCAAGTGTCGAAATAGTTGTTCATGCCGATACAGAAACTGTCCTTTCTGTTGATATCCCTCAGTCTGTTGTTATGGAAGTCACCTATTCCGAACCTGGTTTAAGAGGCGATACGGCTAATAACGCGTTAAAACAGGCAAAAGTCCAGAACGGTGCAATAATCATGGTCCCATTGTTTGTAAATACCGGCGATAAAATAAGAATCGATACACGCGACAAAACCTACGTTGAAAGAGTTAAGGGATAGATAGTATTATGGAAGATAAAAAAGGTCTGGCTGACAGATTAAAGATTTCAAAATTTAAACTAGACTCATTACTCGATATTACATTATCGATCAATGCGAATCTTCCTACTGAAGACCTTTTATCAAAATATGAATTCATCCTCAGGAATAATCTGGGAATAGGTAAAATCCTCATTTTTAAACATTCCGGTACCTGGGAATGCCTTCTAAACGCCGGTTTTCCTAAGCAATTTGAAACTATTGATGTAGAATCTAGATTGCTGGGTATCTGCGAGATTTTTTTTGGTGCTCCAGATCTTGGTTTCGAAGGGGTTGATATTATCGTGCCAGTATATAATAACAACGTTCATCTCGCTTTTGTTTTTATTGGTGATATCGACGAAGAAGGAGAAGGGATGAGCCCTGTTCTGAAACATCTGAATTTTATTCAGACTATTTCCAGCATTATTATAGTTGCTATCGAGAACATCAGGTTGTTTAATGAAAGTCTGCATCAGGAAGCAATAAAAAAAGAACTGGAGCTGGCTGCCAAAATGCAAAAAATGCTCATTCCTGATAACAGCCAGATGCCAAAAAATCCAAAAATTATAGTTAATGGATTTTATTTCCCTCACTATGAAGTAGGCGGGGACTATTATGATTGTATAAGGCTTTCAGAGACAAAAACAGGTTTTTGTATTGCTGATGTCTCCGGAAAAGGAATTTCGGCAGCTATACTGATGTCGAATTTTCAGGCAAGTTTAAGAGCTCTTTTTACTTTTGATATCGAACTTGAAATACTTGTTAAAAAACTCAATTCACTTGTGGTAGCAAACGCAGCGGGAGAAAAATTCATAACATTATTTGTTGCCAGGTATGATCATAAAAGCAGGGTCCTGGAATATATCAATGCTGCTCATAATCCTCCTGTGCTATATAATACAGCAACACATGAGACACTTCATCTCAGAACTTCATGTGTAGGCATTGGAATGCTTGATGAAATACCTGAGGTTGAGAAATCTGAAATAAAAATAAAAGATTATTCAAAAATTGTTTGCTATACAGACGGCCTTTCAGAGCTTAAATATGCTGATGGTAAGGATATTGGAACAACGGAAATCATTCGTCATATTTCTAACACAGATCCCGTTGAAAATAATATCAGGGAAATGATAAAGGATCTTGGGTTGCCGCATAATAACCCTTCAACATTTGATGATGTATCCATCATTGCCGCAGATTTAATTAAGTAGAAATACTAAATCCATTAACCACAAAGGGGCACAAGCGTTAAAGGACCGACCGTTAAAAAATTAGCCCTTTGGCTGATTTTAGGAAGGGGCCAGAATGAGCGATGGCCCCGGTGGGCTATTTTAGCACAGTGGCCAGACTGCAGGAGTGGCTTTTATTCAAAGATTACAAAGGTCTGAATTACATGTTTTTAAGCTTTGAGTACTTTGTACCTTCTTAGCGTGATTTGTGGTTAATGGATGTCTAACTTGCTCTTATCAGAAAGTAGTTTTTCTTACCCTTTTGTAAAAGCAGATACTTATTATTGAGAAGTGATTCGACTTGAACAAGAGCATCAGGATTATCAATTTTTTCTTTATTTATGCTGAATCCTCCGCCTTGTATAAGCCTTCTTAATTCACCCTTTGAAGCAAATACCTTCGAGTGTTCAGTACAAAGGTTGGCAATTGTGACTCCTTTTTGCAGAACTTCAATTTTGACATCAAAAACCGGAACTCCCTCAAAAACAGATAAAAATGTATTTTCACTCATCTTTCTAAGCGATTCGGTGGTTCCTTTCCCGAACAGAATCTGCGATGCCTCAACAGCACTTTCATATTCTTCTCTTGAATGGACCATAATAGTTATCTCCTCAGCAAGCTTTTTCTGAAGTATACGCTCATGAGGTGCTTTTGTATGCTCAGAAACGATAATATCAATCTCTTTTTGAGGCAGAACGGTAAAGATTTTAATATATTTTGCTGCATCTTCATCAGAAACATTAAGCCAAAACTGATAAAACATATAAGGTGATGTTTTTTCAGGGTCAAGCCAGACATTTCCTGATTCTGTTTTACCAAATTTAGTGCCATCGGATTTAGTTATCAATGGACATGTCAGTGCAAAAGCTTCTCTCCCTGTTTTCCGGCGTATCAACTCAGTACCCGTTACAATATTCCCCCATTGATCGGATCCACCCATCTGGAGTTTACAGTTGAAGCTCTTATATAAATGAAGAAAATCTGTCCCCTGAACAAGCTGATAAGAAAACTCTGTAAATGACATACCTTCTTTAGCTTCCGATCCGATTCTTTTCTTAACTGAGTCTTTCGACATCATATAGTTGACAGTAATATATTTCCCGATATCTCTGATAAAACCAAGGAAAGAATATTCCTTCATCCAATCATAATTATTTACCATAATAGCCCTGTTTCCAGAATCAGACTGAAAATCGAGAAATTTAGAGAGTTGCCTTTTTATGGCTTCCTCATTTTTTCTCAGAGATACTTCATCAAGCAGGTTCCGTTCTTCTGATTTTCCTGATGGATCACCAATCATTCCGGTTGCTCCTCCGACAAGTGCAATAGGAGTATGTCCACTGCGTTGGAAATGCACAAGCAACATAACCTGAACCATATGACCTATATGCAACGAGTCGGCAGTAGGATCGAATCCTATATATCCGCTTATTTTTTCTTTTTCTAATAACTTTTCAGTACCAGGCATAATATCATGTATCATGCCTCTCCATTTCAGTTCTTCAACAAAATTCATAAAAGCATTTTTTGAGAGTGCAAATATAACAAACAGGTTCAGATTGTAGGCTCTTCGGGCTTCTTTTTGAACCTGTCGAAACTTCGATAAAACCCTCCCTCTCCTATTATAGGGAAGATAGCCGGGGCGATATCGGAAATTGGATTATAAAACTTTGATTCTTCTATTGTCTTCTTCGGGAGGAATGGTCTTCTGGCATCTATTGCATTTAAGACCACGAAAAAAACACTCATTATCAGCATTGATTTAATTAATCCGAATACAATCCCGAGAATCCTGTTAATAAAGCCCAAAGAAGCTGCGCTAACAATTTTGTCAGCCAGGATGCCAATAAAATGAATGATTACAACAATTATTCCAAATGTAATCAGGAAGGCTATTACTCCAACATAACGCCCGGTCATATCAAAATAATCATAAAGTTTTTCGGCAGTGAAAGTCGAAAATCTGATGGCGCCCCATATTCCCAGAATCAATGCTGCAAGCGAAGCCACCTCTTTTACCAGTCCGTTAATGAATCCGGTCACCAGTGATAATATAAGGATAACAACTATTATGGCATCTAACCAGTTCATGATATTCTAAATTTTTATATCAAAGATAATTTAATTTTCAGAATGCTAAGGACTCACAACATACGACTCACGACGAACGACTCACGGTTGTCTTTCCTGTGTCGTGCATCGTGTGCCTTGAGACATTAATGTTAATTCTCCTGATTTGTATTGACAAAAAAATAGTATACTTTTGCGACTGAAATTGGCCCCATAGTTCAATGGATAGAATGGAGGTTTCCTAAACCTTAGATTCAGGTTCGATTCCTGGTGGGGCTACAATTTTAAACAAATAAAGCCTTGATACATAATAATATCCGGGCTTTTTGCTTTTATCAGGTGGCACAAAACCGGTACAATTTCAATCCTTAATACACCTTACTGATGAACCCCGGCTTTTGGTAGCATAATCCAACTTTTCATTTTTATAATAGTCTCCGAGGGTCCGAAAACAGGCATTAAGATTATTGCCTTCACCAGGTTCAGTAGTAGCACTCCACCAGTAGCCGTAATTACCAATGTATTGAAATTCGATTCTATGCTTAAATGAATTATCATTATACAGTCCGCCCGGAATCGCCGAGAACCAGCTTTTGTTGGTCACTGTAGAATCAGCTTCTTTCCAATGTGATTGACCGGTTTCCTTTAATTCTATATGCGCAATACTGTCTCCTCCTAAATATGTGGTAAGACTTGCCCATTCTCTTTCTGAAGGAAGATGCCACCCAAAAGGACATACTTTTGTCGCTGTTTCCCAGTTTGTACAGATAACCGTAGGTTTTAACATTACTTTCATTGTCGTCATAAGCAAAACATCCGTTGCCTGTCTTCCAGGCAAGGTTTTCTGCCATCCATGTTTGAGTTCCAATCTTCACGGTTTTGTAGGTTTCCCCATCCCGGGCATCTTTTAAAGTACCTGTTACCTGGCCCATCGAACTTACTGCCATATTCAATATTAAGATTGCCATTAATAAAGATTTGTTTTTCACTTTGCTGGAATTAAGGTTAATAAATCTTGAATCTAATTTACAATAATTAGTTAAAAGAAATAATACAAATTTAGGTTAACAATATCTTGTTAATAATTTGTCCGGATAGAAGAATTAATTACTATTAAAGTATTAATTTCCACTTAAATATATGTGAATAATACAACTTAATTCTGCTATTGTGTAACGTAAATAGTAAGGAGTGTATTTATCTTTGTCAGGCATTTCATCAATGATAAATCAATTTTAAATTGGTTAAATGCTACTCTGAGAAAGGGAAACATTATAAACTAAAATTAAAGGCAATGAAAAAAAAAGTTAAACTTCTTTTGATACTGATAATTTTATCATTGGGCATTTATTCTTGCTACCCGCTCAATCAGGGTGGATATGGAGATCAAGGAAACAGAGGCCAGGGAGAAAGGCGTCACAGACATCAACAAGAATATAGAGATCAAGGAGATAGAGATTACAATTCACAGCACCAACAGTAAGAATAAAAAATACGGTTAAGTGCAGGTGATTAAAAAATCAAATTCTTGATGAAATAACAATTCTTAGTTATTAGAGAACTAAGGAAATATAATAGTATGACCTGCTTAGTGTTATTCGAACAAGGGAAATCCCTAAGATATGAAATTATAAAAAAAAGTTTTAGGAATAATGGTTTCCCAATTACACCAGTGAAAATAAATGAAGATGCAGCCTTTTTGGGGCTACTATTTTAAACAAAGAAAGCCTTGAAGTACTATACTCTCAAGGCTTATTTGTTTGATTGGTGAAAAATCAATTCCTTCTTACTTCTTTTTCTTATCCTTTGTAATTATTTTATCTCCTGAAGCAGCATCATACTTTGCCTGTGCAGTGGCAAGTGTAGCACGTGAAATTTTAAGTGCATCCTGGGCATTCTTTTTAGTTGCTTTACCCTTTGTCAGGTTCGCATTCCCAGTGGACATCATTTTTGTAGCGTCTTTTAAACGAATGCTCAAAGCCTTTAAATCAGATTTATACTGTATATCCAGGGTTTTAAGATCGGCCCTGGCTTTGCCAGCTTCCTCCTTATCTTTTGAAGTCGTAAGTTTAGATAGGGACTTTTGTTTAGTGGCATTGTCTTTATCAAGTTTCTTACGGTCAGCTTCAATTGCCTTAGTTTCAGTCTTTGATTCGGCTATCAGCTGAGTCCCAGCAGTAATCAGGGAATCTGCAACATTCAATTGCTTTTCATTCAGTGCTACTTTAGCTTTAGCTGTAACAACACTGGTTTCAAGTTTCTTTAATTCATCTGCCTTCTTATCCGTCTGAGCCCGGGTAACACCCGGAGCTAAAAGGGAAATTGACAACATAACCAAAATTTGAAAATTCTTTATAACTCTCATGTTTTTAAAATTAGGTTTAAAATGTCTGCTTATCATCAGCCTGGTTTTGATCTACAAAAGATCCTAAATAATTTTTATAAAATTATGGAATTATATCCAATTAGCCTAAGTTTGATTTGCTGTCTTGTATGTTTAACAATCAATGAAACATTCATCTTATTCAACGAAAAATGCTTAAAGTCTTTTTGTTACTATCAGACCTAAGACACCCAAATATCTTTTTACCAATCAATTACCTGATGAAGCTAAAACTTTAAAATATTCTGCAAGCCGCATAATGGCTTTTGCATCTACCTCAATTTGTTGCTGTGCCTCATTCCAGTTTCTTTGTTCAATAGCCTCGCGAATGCCTGGCATTGTTTTTACGCCATAACCGGTATAGGATCCGGGCGCATATAAAGTATGTTTATACCATGCCCGGCGCGGAAGTCCCGTATCGTTCAATAACTGTTGTTCGGCCCTGTGAAGTGACTGACTGAAAGCCAGACTCATACTATTTTTCCTGATATTTTTTTGATATACAACATTCAGGCTATCTACACTGTTTCCTAATTTCTGTAAAGCATTTTGCATGGGAGAAAAATCAAGATATGGAGCTTCAGGTTTTACTAGTGGAATATGGTATCTTTTTGTCGGATCTTCACCCACAGAATAACTCCCTGAATTTATTATCTGATTTTCTAATTCAGTATTTTCCCGATCTCTCTTCAAAAGAGTGATCAGGTCATTTGAATATGTCTCAATAGTTTTATACAAATGTGTAAAATCAAAAGGCAATCCGTCAGCATCAGCCATTCTTAAAATGGCATGTCCTGCCGTTTCAGCAAGAGTTACTCCATATTGAAAACCGGGGTCCTTAAACTTTTCATACAGACTATAAGAATCATATATAGAATGATATTCACCACCTTCATCTTCTCCCCCAAATCCTAGATTTAATGAAGGAATTCCTGCATGCTGAATAAAAGAAGAATAATCAGAACCTGAACCCATTGCATCAAGTTTCAATTCTTTTTCATTCCAGATCCTTTTCTTTGGTTCTGCATCTTTGGTTGAAATAACTTCATGAGCTCTTTCTCTATCAAATATGCTTACCCCAGTTTGCGGGTCAATAACCTGTTTTGCAATTTCATCCATGAAAGGTTCCAGGGCATGCGATCCTTGAGCAGAAAGGAAACCACGACCATTACCATCGGAATTAATATAAACAACTGCTTTTTCTTTTAATTCTGTCTCATGTTCCTCTACCCATTCAGTGGAACCCAGTAACCCTGGTTCTTCTCCATCCCAGGCACAATAAACGATGGTCCGATCGGGTTTCCATCCTGTTTTCAGCATACTGCCAATAGATTTCGCCTCTTCTAGCATAGCGGCCTGACCGCTTATTGGATCTCCTGCCCCATTCACCCAGGCATCATGGTGATTACCACGTATCACCCACTCGTCAGGGAATTTGTTACCCTTAATTTTCGCGATCACATCAAAACATGGTACAATATCCCAATTAAAGGCAACCTTTAAATGCACTTTTGTTTTACCCGGACCAATATGATATGCAAACGACAACCCCCCATGCCAGGTAACAGGTGCCACGGGTCCCTCGAGAGCTTCAAGCAACGGTGCTGCATCGTGGTAACTGATAGGCAAAACAGGAATTTTCAGGAGACTTGGTGCCTCCAACCTGTCTAATCTTTTCACATCTTTTGTTGCACCGATTCCGGGGGTTAAAGGATCGCCGGGATAAGCTGACATATCTATTACAGATCCTCTCTGTACACCATACTCGTTCCTGAAGGCACCTTTTGGATATACATCTCCCCGGAAGTATCCATCATCGGAAGGATCGCTGTAAATTATACAACCAATGGCTCCATGTTCCTGTGCTACTTTAGGTTTTATTCCCCTCCAGCTATGGCCATATTTTGCAATTACAATTTTCCCTTTCACATCAATTCCCATCTTATTCAATATTTCATAATCCTCAGGCAGGCCATAATTTACAAATACCAGTTCAGCTGTGACATCCCCATCGGCACTATAGGCATTATATGTATCCAATTGTCCCGACTGGCCTGAAGTCAGATCTTCCTTCAGTGCCGGTTCTTTTAATATTGCTTTATAAGTCGTTGGCGAAGTCATCTCGAGTATTCTTATTTTCGGGGTAGGAAACAACACGTAAAAGGTTTCAATTTTCGCATCCCATCCCCATTTATCAAACAGGCTCTGAATAAATTCAGCATTTTTCTTATCTGCAGGAGAACCTATGTGGTGCGGTTCAGCAGAAAGCCTTTTTATTGTTTCACCAATGTTGTCTTTGCTTAAGTTTTTGTCAAATTCAGACTCAAGGCTTAGTTCCTTTTCAATATTTATTTCATAAAAGCCTGTTATTTTTTTGGTCTGGGCAATTGATGGCTGAATGATTAAAACCATTAATATGGCAGTGAGGAATTTATTCATCTTGAAATATTTAATATTTATAACTATAATATGATGGCATTTTCATTTTAACTCCTTTTCAAAACACACGCTGTTTTCCACTCCAGAATACTGCCCATAATTTGGAATCTGAGTGTATCCGGATTTTTTATAAAGTCCGATAGCTTCCGGCTGCTTCTTTCCTGTTTCAAGTATACACCTTCCATAAGATAATTCAAACGCCCATTTCTCAAGTTCGGACAGTATTTTTGTAGCTATCCCCTTTTTTCTGCTCTCCGGTGAAGTGTACATACGTTTTACTTCCATTGTATTTGGTTCATACTCTTTTATTGCTCCGCAACCCAAAGGTATTTTATTCTCATAAGCCAGCACTACATGTTTAATTTTATTTAATTTATTAAACTGAGAATAAAACAAATGATCTTCACCGTCTCTTAATGCAAGGTCTGCATCAAGAAATTTTACAAGTTTAATGAAATCGAGATTTTCAGAATTTGTTCGGATAAGCTTTATCATACAGGTATTTAATTTCAAATGCATATTAGACTGGTGAAATATAATATTTTACAAGCAGGAATGTACACTAGCTATTCAATTTTCATTCTTTTTTTAAAATCCATTTTTAACCTGTTTTTATCGAGTGGCATTAAATTCCAGCTGACTGACTTGACCATAAAAGTAATAAAAAATTAAGTTGGGCTGATTTAAAAATCCGGCCCATCAAGAATGATATAGTACCAAACTTGCCTGCTTAAATGAGTTTTGGTCTTAAGTTCGTGATGTGCTGTCTTAAAAATTGGNNCTCATCATGAGAATAAAATCACCTATATTTAAAGACAAATTATAATAAAATCAAATGCCCATGGATGGGATATTTCATTTTTTGAAGCAACTGGTAAATCCCGAAAGCATAATACTTTATGGAGGAATCTATCTGCTTCTTTTTATAGTATTTGCTGAAACGGGACTTTTCGTTGGATTTTTTCTTCCTGGTGACTCCCTGCTGTTCACAGCCGGCCTATTTTGTTCAACCGGTATTATCAGATTGCATCCTGTTCTGTTAGTCACTTTAATTATAATTGCAGCGGTTGCCGGTAATATGGTCGGTTATTCATTTGGGAAGAAAGTGGGGAAACTATTATTCGACCGGGAATCGACCTTTTTTTTCCGCCATGAACATCTGGTGGCTGCTCATGAGTTTTACTTAAAACATGGAAAAAAGACCATAATTTTGAGCCGGTTCCTTCCGATTGTAAGAACATTTGCCCCGATTGTTGCAGGGATCGTTAATCTAGGGTACTATAAATTATTTATTTACAGCCTGGTAGGGGCATTTTTTTGGGTAACTACATTAGTTTTAACCGGCTATTTTATGGGAAAGTATGTTCCAGGGACAAAAGATTATCTGGGTTACATTGTAATATTTCTTATTGTGATCACCTCTATTCCTTTTATCTATAATTCCATAAAGAAAAAAGTTAAAAAGTGATTTTTCAAACAGGTTTAAAATATTCTAATACATTCATTGCAAATCTTGCGGATGTGGTTCCTGGTCTTTATTGACTATAGCTTACATTGGTTTTTGTAATTCCTTTTTTACTTTTTAGATGATTTTAATTATATCGTGGTTACAAAGTAAAGAAATTATGACAACTGGCTACCCCGCAAGGCGGCAGTCTAATTCGTCAAAGGAAGGGCAGTTATTTTATTCATATCTGAGTGATTTTACTGGGTTATGGTTAGCTACGCTTCATGTTTGAGAACTTACAGTTAATAATGCTACAACTAACTCTTTTTTAGCGGAGCGATTTTTAGTTTTCTAAAGAGATTGTATACTTCTTATCTCTAAGCGCTTTTATTCCAATATTTAATTTATTTTGTTTAACCAGGATATAATCAGTATCATAAGTTGATATAGTGAAAATTGAAATCTTTTTCTCTTTGAGAATAATTGATATATCTGCAATTATACCAATCAGAGATAAATCTAAAGGTCCAGCAACTTTTAGAATTCTCCAATCTTTACTACAAGTGATTTTTTCTGAAATTGAATCGGCCTGAATAGCAATTACTGATAATTCATCCTTTGTTTTAGTAATTGAGTAAAAATCAGATAAATAAATCCAGTCTGGCAAAACACAATAACTTTTAAATTTATAAATGGAATATCTCTTTTTTAAAACTATTAAATTCATTATTACCTAACTAATTCAACTAATGCTAATCTACGTATTACACTTAACGTTCCGACGGTTTAGTTATTTGTCAAGATGTAAATAAACACGCCAATAAACTTTTGCTTTATTGTTAAAATGATTTTCAATTTCTCCCCAATGGAAACGCATGAAATTATAAGGTTTTAACCAGTCCTGATTTTTAATTTCCTCCTCAGTAGGTGATGTGCTTTGAGGCAGCTTATTTTCGGTTGCATAGTATTTATAGGACAGAATAAAAGCATTGTTTTTAAAGATCTCAAAATTTCCAATACTTTTATTCCAATGGGTATAGTAATACTTTTTCTCATTTGAAGTCAGAATCAGCACGGAAATATAAACTATCAGCAAGTAGGAAGGGATAACCATCAGATTCCACCAGCCAAGAAAAAAAAAGCCTGTGATAAATGTTCCAGACATTATGAAAAGATTAAATTTTTGGAAAACCATTAATGGAATATTCAGCAGTTTAAAAAGTATAACACCCAAACGAAGATTTATTACTATTTGTCCGCAAAAATAAAGACTCGATGGTACTATGAACTTTACCCGTAAATCAACATCCATGAAAATCAATATCAAAAAGGATATTGTAAACAGGAAATTAGGAAATTGTATAATACTGTCCGTAAGTGACAAAAAGTCAACAGGATTAATTTTTTTTGAAAGCCGGTGAAAAAGCAACCATTCTGTCTTTCCGTTGATATCAATTATTTGACCTTTTGTAGTAATCATTAATGGAATTTTAATTAATTGACAAATTTAAGGTTTTATTTACCTAATCGTTATAGTTGTCCGGACAACACAATTAATCTGGCGAATTTGAATTAGATTTCGTTCCTTCGGGTTGGCATTCGGAGCCAACCCCGAGCAAGGGCAGGGATAGGCGTGAAGCATAAGTTTTGTAAACCATTGTTCCCCAGGTAAACGCGAATACTATTACTCCCAGATTAAGTTTTGCAAGTATAAAATTAGATAGTACCCAAGGACAAATTATGTCAATAGGCAAAATCCCAAGCAAAACAAAATTAGACCATAATAGCACCTTATCTAATCTGCTTGGGTTAATACACAAATACCATAGGGCATAGCCAACCATTGCAATAACATATGTATGTCTTTCAGAACTTAAACCAAATAAAATTGCCCAACTCATAATAATCCCAAGAAACTGAACCCTATATAAAAAAGATTCCTTAAATAATTTCAGCTTTAACAAGGTGAAAAAGAAGATCACCAGGAGCACTCCTATTGAAATCAAGCCCATAAAGGGTTCTATTGATTTGTAGTACAAACATATCGGACGGTAGATACTATAAAAGCGCAAGGCATCTGAATGATTCATAACTGTCATAACCCATGATTGATAATATGCAACCAATTCATTTATCGGGATATGAATTAGTGGTAAGAGTATTAACACAATTCCTATTAAAATACAATACAATGCATTTTTCCAAAATCTAGGATAAAACAATAACATCGCTAGTTGAAAAATACCATACACTTTAATAAATCCTGATAGGAGAATAAGTATAACAGCCCAAAACCCTAGTTTCTTCTCAAGTAATGTAAATGAAAAAAGAAATAAGGAAGCGACCACCGGATTAAATTGAACCGATAAAAGGGTGCAAAAAAGTAATAAAACTGTGAAAAAAAATATAAATTTTTTCTTTATGAAACTAAATTGATCGGGGAGGGTAAAAATAGAAAAGTAGAAAAGAGTATATGTAAATATATTCCAACAGAATACACCCAGCCATCCAGGCAAAAGTGCAAATGGAGTAAATAAGATCGAGAAAAGCGGTCCGTAAAGAAAGATATCTAAAGGTTTTCCAAGAATTGACAAATGGTTCCAGTGAGTATAGGGATTATTACCTGTCCAAAAATCAAGAGATCCGTATGAGAAAATTTGAAAATTGTTATAGGACATCGCAATCACCTCTTTTAGTGTAATAAGAAAAACGAAGAAGAATCCTATAAGATAAATCGGTCTTTGGGTTTTGGTTAATTTCTTTATTATGGACAAAAGATTATTTATTATTAAATTGCTCATAAAATTACTTATGAAATACTCCCATTTTTTATCCCTGGTTGCGCAAATATAAGTTTATTTATAATGATTTTTCAATCGAGATACTTCTTTAAACAGTTTACAAATTGGCCTGCGATAATTCTTCAAGGGACGAGAAAATGATCATGATTTCAATATTTTGAAAATAAGTAAGTGATGACAAAGTCTGCATAATGTGAGTGATGATACAATTTATATTGAACTTTAATAAGTTACGGCTGGTGGCTATTTCAAAATCTCTTCATCCAATTTGTGTTGACGACCCGGCGGTTTAGTGAGTTGCCGACGGAGCCTGCCCTGAAGGCAGCCTTTAGGATTATTTTTTGGAATTTTTGAATTCTAACTATTAATTAATAAATTGTTTCCGTCATTTATGGAAATCCAAATTTATTAATCAAGCAGCATTTAAAATTTTAATATGTCTTTTGTTATATTGTAATAAATAGACCTTAAATTATGAAAAAAAATGTTTCCCTTTTGCTTCTAACCTTTAGTCTGGTTCTCATTTTACAGACTTTCAGCGTATGTTCTGCCCAGGATCACTCTGTAATAAGTGATTCTATTTATTCCAGTATTTTGAAAGAAGAAAGATCAATTAAAGTACTCTTGCCTGATACCTATAAGCCCGGATCAGCAGAGAAATATGAAGTTATCTATTTAACAGATGGAGAGTGGGCTATGGACCCGTTTTCCTTTGTATACAAATTTGCAAAAGGCGAAAATTTTGTTCCTCCTGCTATAATAGTAGCTGTTCCGAATACTTATATTAATAAAGCAAACCAACGTGACAGGGATTTTTTACCGGTACATGTTCCTCAACCAGCTATATCAGGCGGAGCAGCCAATTTCCTATCCTTTTTTAAAGATGAACTGATCCCGTATATTGACAAGACCTACCCGTCTAATAGGGCTAATTCACTTTATGGACATTCATATGGCGGTTTGTTTGTGTTGTATGCTTTGCTTTCTGAACCTCAATTATTCGGATCATATTATGCAACTGATCCTCCTTTCGGTTTTAATGATGATTATCTGATCAGGATGGCAGCCAAAAAACTGGTAAATATCCCGCCCGATAAAATTTTATGGCTTGCCGGTAATGATTTAACCTACAAAGGCCAGGGAATCGATCGTTTGGATTCGGTTCTGAGATTTAATGCGCCAGCAAGTCTGCACTGGAAAATGGTTACCTACCCAAATGAAACCCATAATAGCGTAAGGTTAAAAGCGATGTACGACGGAATAAAATTTTCTAATTCAGGTTATTCAAATGCATCTGTCAGTTTTCATCCTATGAATGGTATTTTATTGAAGGACAAACCAACTCTGATAGGGGTGTCAAACAGCAGCGTCGAACTCAGGTATACAACTGATGGTACTGAACCGGATATGACATCCAAAAAGGTAGTAAATTCAATGTTTACAGTAACAGGACCGGCTCAACTAGTGCTAAAAGCCATGTCCATCAATGGGAAATACGATAAAATTGTAAGAGGTAATTTTGAATTAGGCGAAGCATTGCCTTCAGTTTCTCGGCCAAATAAGATTAAACAAGGTGGCCTGAAGTATTCATATTATGAGGGGAGTTGGGAGAAACTACCTGATTTCAAAAAACTTAAACCAATCCAAACTGGTCTTGCTGATAGTCTTTTTAATATTAACAAGCTCCCGGGCAAAACCAATTTTGCTTGTCTGTTTGAAGGTTACATAGAAATAATCAATGATGGTTATTATGTTTTTGCGACTGTTTCAAATGATGGTTCAAAATTGTCCCTGGGGGATAAACTGATTATTGATAATGATGGCGTTCATTCTACTGAAAGTGTAAAATCATTTGTTCTTCCTTTAAAAAAGGGTTTTTATCCTGTTCGTCTTGAATACTTCCAAAAAGATGAAAGCAGTAGTCTTCAGTTACTTTATTTAACTCCGGGCACTCAGAATGCAACAACTATTCCTTTTAACTATCAATATTATATAAAATAAACTTTAATTCAGGTCAGCTAATATCTGGAAGTGTCTGGCACAGTATTGTTTTTGCAATCCCGATAGCTATCGGGACTGGTAGACGGACGGGTGTTTTCTCGTAAAAACAAAATTGTGTAAGCGCCCCTCCAAAAAACCTTGAGTCTATCATTTTATGTTGTCTGGTTAATAGCTCGTAATTTAGTTTTATGATGTTGGACTTAGTCCTTTGTTATGAAGGAAGTCTGAGTCTCATAACGTTTTGAGGTTTAAGTATAACTGCCCGGCAATATAGGGAGGAAATCATCTTATTTCTGTTTGACAATTCTTAATGCTATATATGGTTTTGATGGTAATTCGATTAAACTATATCCGGAAAATTTCTTTTCCACAGGTGTTATCGTCATGTTCCATGTATCAATTATTTCAACCGAATAAAATGAATCTTCAGGAAGATTAATTATGGTGCTTCTGGGTTGAGAATCGTTGAAATAGGCCAAATAGTATTCCTTCTCTTTACCGATTGCTGCAAAAGGCATCCAACTAAACAAATTGATAGGCTTTAAACAGGGAGGAGCTGTTTCAATAATTTTTCGAAGAAATTTAATTCTTTCCGGACTTTCCCCTTTCAATTCACCACCTTTTGACCACCAAAGGATATCAGATGAAACCTTAGGATCTTTAATAGGTTTTTCAGTTACATAAGTCTCCCCATGGCCAACAAACCCACCGTTTATAAATCCTCTCCAGAATTTCTCAACCATTGTTTCCGCAGTTAAATTGCCCCACGACCAGGGGATGTTTCCTTCATATCTGCATTCATCAAAAACAATAGGTTTATTATATCTTATTCTGTACTCTTTTGCTCTGTACGTATCTTCACTTTGAATACTCGCATGAGTTATTAATGGATTTGTGTGATCATAAAATTTGGATCCATTATGAATGCTAATCAGGTGATGATATTTATCTTTTTTGGCAAATTGTTCAATATAATAATCCCAGTCACTGAGTGTTTTTTCTTTCATAAAATCATATTCATTGGCCATGCTCCACCAGACATTCTTAAAGGCAGCAAATCGTGCAATGATGTAGTTAATATACATATCCTCGGTAGTCCTGTCTAATGTACTGAAACCCCACCTGTCATAAGGATGAAAAACAATCAGATCCGCTTGAATCCCTAATGAATCAAGCTCTTTTATTCTTTTTTCGATGTTTCTGAAAAACGCAGGATTTAAACGGTTAAAATTCCAGTTTTTGGGCGGTGTTCCGTCAAAAGGATAAAATTCTGGTTCGTTATGATTCCAGTCATAACTTTTCGGGAAAATGCACATTCGCATTTTATTAAAATAACCTTTTGATAACGTCTTGATGGTTGCGTTGGCCAGGCTGTCGCCCTGATGTACCCAACCATAACAGGTTGTTCCAAATGAACTGTAAGGGGTCCCATCGGCATAAGCAAAATAAAATGTATCCTTAACGACAACAGGGCCATGATTATCCTTCCGAGCAGAAGTGCAAACAAAACTTCCTTTTTTCTTATCCAATTTTTTGATGTTGCTGGTTGTCAGGTAAAGCCAATCTCCCTCCTTTTGAGGCATAAATCGAATTTTATAGATACCATCACCATCATAAAAACCTTGAACCGAGATAGTATCAATATAGTTAATAAACTTGCCAGTTACTTTAACGTCTGTAAATGGATTTCCGTCTGTTGGTCCGTTAAGGGTTAACTCGAAGATTCCCCATTTCTCGGTTTTTACTTGTGCACACAGTGAAAAACTGCATAAAAACAGCATTATAAATAAAATGTTTTTGATTCTCATATTAATCTATATTAAAATATGTTTGGCTATGGAAATATTTGTGCCAACTAAGCTATGAAAGAAATCAATGCTTTAATATACGGGGACACGTGTTTGATGTCATGATGGAGTTGTCCAGATGGCGAGCAAAAACGACACAAGCTGAGCGCCTGCGCTTATTCTTTCTGAAGCATGTTATCAACCAATGCTGCCAGATAGATATAACCAGCACAACCATCGATTACAGCCTCATTTTCGTACCAGATAAAAGGCCAATCTTCTTTATTTTCATAAAAATCAGGTTTTATCAGATAATTTCCCGGCACCATCCCCCCAGGTATGGAGGTAAACTCAGACCGGTTATTACCGTAAGTTACTCTTTTGGAGTTGACACCCACACCTGAAACAAAAGATATACTGGAAGCCGGATGGCAACCAAGTATATAGTTCAAACCTCGGATTGCATAATCTTTGCTTATTATATCAGGGAAATACTGATATAGTTTGGCATTGGTAAGTGACCAATCAACCATAGAAAAATTACTGCCCGGAGCATAGAAGCCACCTTGACCCAGAGGCAAGCCATAAGGATTTATATTGCTTATCGAGTCAAGTTGTTTCTTCATATTCATGGCTTGTGCACGTAAATCATTTTTAAAACCCTGATTCATGTAAGGAATTGCTTTAAGAAGGGTTCTAATAATAGCGGAACTACCCATCATACCACTTCTTGGAGCGTTCATGCTGCTTTTTAAGGAAGGCCAGATCTTTGCAAGATATTCAGCATACTTTTTATCATTTGTGCTTAGTAGCAACTCAACGGTTAAACCTGCTTCTGAGGTGGCCGACATCGATCTCCCGAAATTAGATGTGAAGCCGGGTGCATTATTTAGAGGCTGATTTCCTGTTTGTTCTGTTTTGTTAGCAACTTCCTTTTCCCATACTTTTTTAGCAGTTTCAAGGCATTCGGCAGCCAAACTGTCATTATAAGATTTCAAGGCTCTGCTGGCTGCAGCTAAAGCACCAGCTGATTGAAGGTTAAGCATAGGATTATAATTGGTAAATGCCCATCGGTCGTCCATTGTTCCGGAAGTAAAACCGTCACTTTCGAAAGGTTTTAATTTGGAGTTATAGACCCGGTTATCCGTCATACTACCTGCATCACCAATTTGGTCGTACTGGTACAATCGGGATTCAATAATACCCGAAATTGCATGACCGATAGCTCGTTGTTGTGCTACTAGCGCTAATACACCATGTTCGATTTGCTGTAAAAGATCTGGTACTCCGTCAGGATGGTGTATAGCCACATATTTACGTTTTTTATCTATCATGGTTTCGTCACGTATCAGTTTCAGGTCTTCCCATGCGCTTACCATGTACGATATTGTTTGACAATGAGATCGTGTTTGAATATCAAAATCACCTGCATCGAACCAACCCCCGATATTTAATCCTGGGATATGTTCATAAGGTTTGTAAGGAGAATCTGTGGTATGGCCCTGTCTGTACCCGTCATGGATCGAAGTGTCGGTGGGAGCCTGAAGAGCATCGTCCATATGTGCATTACCGTGCCAGATATGATAGGCTTCTTTAACGAACATGTGGTCCATTTGTACAGGGAACCAAGTGTCAAGCGTTGAATGCCAGATACTTTCATAAACGTTATTTCCGATAGGGAAAGGTTCTGTAACAACATTTCCATATTGAATTTTATAAATACCGGGTTCTTTTATAGCTGAGAAATCAAATTTCAGGTAATTATAACGCATGAATTTGCCCGAATTGATTAATTTGCCGTCAAGAACTTTAATCTGTTTGCCATCATCGCCAATGCGAAATAAACTGGCCGATGTCAAAGGTTTATCATTAGGATCGAGTTCAATTACTGCAACTTTCTGCTGATCAGGATGATAACCCACTTGTGAGTGAGAAATTACAGGTTCTCTAATCCAATCAGGAATGCTGTTGGGGTAAAACATCCATTGAATAACATTTCCTGTTTTTCCGGCAGGAATTATCTCGCGAACTACTAACCATCCGTTAGGGGCAAGGTTACGACCATCTAAAAGGCCGATTTCACCTGTTAATGACTTTATTGTTACCAGCGACTTGGGGTCATCGGGAGATAATACGAGTTTTTTGCCCGAAACAAATGGTATCGCTTTTGCATAGGTGATTCCGAATTTCTCATTTGTTAAAAGATTGTCGAATTGAGGGATTTTCTCAGAAAACGGATCGGAAACCATTGGACCGGTTGGTACTATTGGACATATCCCGGTTTGGTTATCCATAATAAAGGTCTTTTTAAAATAGGTTGATGGAAGAAACTCCATGTTCATGCTTGCTTTTCCCTCTAGCTGTTTGGGAACCGGCTTGTCAAGGATTACAGTAAAAAGGCAACCGTTGTCTTTTGCCTCAACCTTTATTTTGCTGGTAAAGTCAAATTCCTTGTAGTATAAGGTTACTGTGGCTGTGTTCTCGCTTGCGTTAATGGTGCGGTTCTTTACGGTCGGTGTCAGGTCCCATTGTTCGGGTGTTGGACTAAGCCTTACTGCACCTCCGGTGACAGTGCGAACCCCATGTTGGATCATTTCAATCCCGTTAACTTTTTCATCGAAAAATCCGCCCGAATTGTACGAATCGTTATAAATCATCAGATCTACGCCTTGCTTCTTGAATACGCCCTGATCGTTAAGCTTAAAACCTGTTTGCTGACTGAATCCTGCAAGATTCGAGAAACCTGCCAATAAAGAAATCCAAAGGACTTTCCTAAAATGCTTATTTTTTTTATTCATATATAAATAGTTAATGGGGTATTTACTTTTGTTCGGCTTTGCTATCCCGTGCACAACAGAATACCGAACAGGTAATGATAACTGATTATCAAGAAATTTTCTTAAATAAGAAACCTCAAATTTTAGATGTTCTTCGATAAGAACTTAAAATAAATCTTCGAAGATATAAACAACCGGACATAAAAAAATAATTACCTGTTAAATTTTCAAACAGCTTCCTTTTTTAATATTACGGTCAATGACCATGAAAAGCAAATTACCACAACTGACTGAGTTAAGCACAGTTTTAATATTTTTCAAGGGAAATAATGCAGTAATATGTTGTAATAAAAAAATCTTTAATGAACGGGACATTTAAAATCCCTGGTAGTTTCATCGTTTTGAGTTTGAATTTAATCTCATAATTCGGGTTGATCATATAAAAGATCTCGCTGTCAATTTTAAAATTTCTTTTAGTCAAAATCTTTTTAAAACTTTTAATAGAAATTCTAGTCTCTTTTACTTCTAATAATCCCTTAATTTTGGCTTCGCTTTCGCCGAATAATTTTAGTATTCCCACGTATAAAGTGTTGGGGAGAAGGTGGAAATAAGGTAGTTTGCTTAGAAAGGGACTTTCACACATCTGTTGATGGCCACCAAATGGCATTCTCCACGGAGGAAAGGCAAGAAAAATTTTACCGGATGGTTTAATAAATTTTTTTAAGTGTTCTAAAAAAGCATCTTGATCATGTATATGTTCCAAAGTATCACGCATAATCATTAAGTCAAACGTGAATAGTCCATCAGGCTTTATATTGTAAATGTTTTCTGCAATTAATGTGAGATTGCCTTTTTGGGGGTGGTTGCCAAAGAACTTTTTTGCATTAGATATTTTATTTTCAGCATAGTCTATTCCTACAACCTTACAACCAATATCTAAAAATGGTTTTAGATTCCCTCCCTCCCCACATCCTACTTCCGCAATAGTTAAATTTGAAGTAATTGGAAGTAATTTATTAATAAAGGGGATTACATACTTTTCTGTAGTATAACTCTGTTCCTGAAAGTACTTTTCTCTGTTAAGATGTCTGTCGTCCATATTATTATTTGTCAGGTTGTCCGACTTTTACACCATAACACTATTGATGGTCATCAATTTTTTCTTTTATATATTCTTATTCGAATATTTTATGTTTCTTAAATCCTACACAACGTTTGCTGCTACATACGGCAAGAAATTGCACGGTTGTATTCCTGTCATCCGAAATAAACCATGCAAATGGGTGATGTTGTTTATTTACTTTTCCCGACCTGTTAATATGTCCTCCAGCCTCTTTCTCTGTACATAGTTATCAAAACGAAATGACTGAGCGAGGTCTGTCAGTTTTTCTTCAGACAGATCTTTGAATAAATTACAATATTCAGGCACAAGCGCTTCGCCTATGAGTATATGCCTGACCAACAGGTCAATTTGAACTTGCTGACCTTCTGGATAGGGATTATAATCTCTGAATTCCTTTTTAAACAATTCTTGTATTGGCGATATCACCTGCCTGATATTTTTGTCGGTCGATCCCCATCTATCGGCTCCCAATGAATCTTTTTTTAAAAGGAAAGCTGAAACCAGTTTCATGTATGGAGTATTGTCATTTTGATGCATAATTGCCTGCAATCCCATATCCTTATAAAGCCAGATGCACCAGCTTACCTTGTATTTGTTGTAATATGCCAGTTGATCTTTTAATATCTGATATCGCATTTCATCTTTTTCAGGGTTACCTGTATAAACCGGGCCGAATTCACCCACCCAGAGAGGAACATGGTGCGAAAACATATATTCACTTTTCTTAAGGAAATCTTTTTCAAGTGTATCCTTGTCAAAATACCTGTCATCGGTATTACCCGGATAATCTCCACCAAAAATAAATCCAGGGACAGCATAATCGTGATTTGTATAGACCACATTGTCCCAAACTTCTGTAAACTTATCAAAATCAACTGCATATCGATCACCTTCAAGGAACAGGATATGATTCGGATCGATTTTTAGAATTGCATCGCGAAGATGTTTGTAATAGGGGAAGAGTTTTTCGCCGGTAGGTTCGGCAGGTTCGTTAATCACATCATAGCCTGCAACCCATGGCTGGTCTTTATATCGTTGTGCTATAGCTTGCCATAGAATTAATACCCTGTCCTGAAAATCCTTGTGTTGCCAGAACAATGCTTTGTGGGTAGGATTGTCGCTGTGCCAGTGTTGGTTTTGAGAACCTGGTAAGGCATGCAGGTCGATTATGGTATAGATCTTATTCTTTGCACACAATTCTATCACCTTGTCGAGGTATTCAAAGGCACCTTCTTTAATAACCCGTGGATTCATATCATCTTCAAAAAGATGGTAGTTTATTGGGATCCGAACCAGATTCAGTCCCAGACTGTGAATGTATTCTGCGTCAGGTTCAGTGAAATAACTTTTGAGAAAAGTATCGAAGAAAAGATTGTATTTTTTTTCTCCCAATACTTTCAGTAGCCCTTCACGCATAGTTTCTTCGTTGGCTGGATAACCATCAATGAAATTCTCCATGTGAAGCATTCCACCCAGTCCAAAACCACGTAAATAAACAGTATCGCCTTTCTGGTTGACTATCTGATCACCAGAAACCCTAAGCCAGTTCTTGTCAGATAATTTCATATTATTTTGTTTTATTGTATTACAGCCGTACATCAAAATTATGACCTGAAGAATTAATACCAGTAAGAATTTTATTCGTCTCATTGTTGTTAAGGTTAGAATGTTAAGATTAATTTTACTTATTTGTTCTGTTTTCAAATGTTGTGCGACGATTGTGTAAACTCCATAGTGACGCTTATTTCTGACTTGTATGAAGTGGCGTTTTCATTCTTTTATTCCTTTGGTAAATATAGAAAAATTCCAATACTAAAATATTATTATCAAAGAACTAATGTCTCAGGAGGATTTTATTTCTGATCAAAACCCGTGGTGGTTAGGTGTTTATAAATCTCAGCGGGCGTCTTTTCGTAATCGAGTAAGTCGAATTTGCCTAGAAACCGGTAATTGTCAAGATACAAAAATTTGGTTTAATCTTTTAATATGCTTGAATTCAAATGCTTTTGACTTCTTTTCTTCCTCAAGATCAAAGTCGTTCTGAAGTCCAAGCCAGAATTTAGCAGAATTGCCAAAATAGTAACTGAGTCGTATAGCAGTGTCGGCGGTTATGCTTCTGTTTCCTTTTATAATCGCAGAAGTTCTGGTCTGTGGTATTCCAAGATCTTTTGAAAGTCTGTAGGCAGATATGTTCAAAGGTTTGAGGAATTCTTCAAGAAGAATCTCTCCTGGGTGAATATTTGAAAGTTTTCCCATTATATTCTATTTATGATAATCCATTATAATAACATCACTTGAGTTTCCATCGTCCCATTTAAATATGATTCTCCATTGGTCATTAATCCTGATGCTGAAAAAGTCACTCATCTTACCTGAAAGTTTCTCAAGTTTATTTGATGGAGGAACCTTTAAGTCTATCAAATTTTGTGAGTTATTAAGCATCCTTAATTTTCTCCTACCAATTTGTTGTATCTCCCGAGGTAGATTTTTAACTCTATCCCCATTCCATATTTTTTCAGTCTCCTTAGAACCAAAAGAGGTAATCATTTCCCGTTTAGCGTTACTAACGTCAAAGATAAGTAGTTTATTTTAATTCTGCAAGTTTTAAGAACTAAGAACTAAATTGTCTTTTAGCTGTTAGAAGGCGAAGTGGGAAGACAACCGATCCCACCTAAGCGGGAGATCATTGTCTTGACACAGATGAAATATTGTGTGAAGTGCAACCCAGGTTCTTAAACTCTAAATCACAGACATACATTGATATAAATAATACTTTAACCTGTTGCCGGTAAAAAAACCGGTTGTGCAGTAAGATCTAGCTAATTAATCTTTGTATTACTGATAAATGCAATCTTCTTACTGTCAGGCGACCAGGATGGAACATTAATTGTTCCCTGTCCTCCATATATATAGGCTAAGGTTCGTGCGATACCTCCGCTGGCAGGCATAATGCGCAAATATATTCTCTTGTAGAATGGGTGCGTCAGCGGATCAATTTCTTTTGGATACGATTCATATACTATCCATTTTCCGTCAGGCGAAAAATGAGGAAACCAGTTGTTATACTCATCAAATGTAATTTGTTCCTGTTCTGTTCCATCTGGTCTCATCCTCCAAATCTGCATTGTCCCCGTCCGGACTGCATTGAAATAGATCCACTTTCCATCAGGGCTATATTCTGAACCATCATCAAGACCGGGAAAATTAGTCAGATTTTTTTCCTTTTTCGTATCAATATTTATCGACCAGATATCCCATTCGTCATTTCGCTGTCCTGTAAAAATGATATTCTTACCATCCGGAGACCAACTGTGAAGATATGAGTGTCCCGAATCTTCAGAAGAAATTTTTATTGGGTTATCCGTACCTTCAATCGGCATGATAAAAATTGTCGATTTTCGTTTTGAGCCAACATGGTTACTTATTGCAATCATTTTCCCGTCAGGTGAAATTACATGGTCATTATTGTTCTGTATAGCAATACCCGAATTGATTTGTTTTGCAACTCCAGTCTCGATGTTATAATTATACAATAATCCTTCTGAGCTATTGTAAATAAGTGATTTGCCATCTTTTGACCAGTTCGGACACTGGATAGAACCTTTATCGCTTTTTAGAATCATTCGATGCCCTGTACTGACATCCATTGTCTCCAGGTAACTTCCGAGATAATCCTGGTAAGGTACAAAGTTCTTAGCGGGCGGAATTATTACCCTGACGTTACTGAACAGAGCCTGTTCACGTACTGAATCAATATGCGAACAAATAAAGAGGCCGGCATATACTTCTTCGTTCATCGTCACTTCTTTTGTCACCGATTTGTAAATTTCACCAAAGATTGCCGCGGAAAAGGTAAAGGTATTACCGGAACGCTCAAATTCAATTTCCGTTGGATGAACCGTCGAAATCACTACCTGGCCGGTAGTATCTCCATCGGTCAGCCTGTACTGCAGGGATGTATTAAGTGGCAGGCCGCCATGTAATGCTCCATCGGTATACTTTGACCCTTTGGTCAAATCTTCCCTGGCCATTATCCCTATTTTACGATGCCCTGCAACCCCTTTTCCAATGAACTTTGCTGTAGCACTGATAATAAAATCGCCTTTTATTTTTTTATAGAGAAACTGGAATTGGTCTTCTTTTAACCAAATGTTATTACCCCCTCCGGACAATAAGTAGGTCTGGTCTTTTTCATTATAAACTGTATTGCCTTTAAGAAGAGGATTGCCGATATCACCACTTTCACTGAATAATCCCATATTTTTGGTTTGTCCAAAACCAGGTAATGTAACTGACAGCATAAATAAAATTGCAATATTTGTTAGACTTTTCATTTTAATAATATTTAAACATTTGATTATTAAGTTCCAGATGAAATTTTAAATTCATTTATATAATTTTAAGAATAAACAATTTAATTCAAAGTATATCAAAATGTACTTTTATGTCTTCAAACCCATTTGCACCCGGGATATAATTTGCCAATGAAAATCCAAAAAAACCATAGCAATCAAACGTGTTCTCATTTTTATAAGTATTTATTTATTACAATCAAATATCATAGTAAAGGTATTCATTTACATTGAGTTTCATATCTTGATTATTAATTGTCTTATTCATTTGTATTTATGCTGATGCATGTATATATGACCAGATGAAGTAATAGCAAACTTGCCGTCCAGCAATTGGTTATATATGCTTTAGCAAATGTTTTTTCATTCGATAGCGATTTCACTCAACTTCTTAAAAAACTTCTTCTTTCTTTCAGAATTAATACCCCAATCAATTGGCACACTCTGATAACCTGATTCAAATCCTTCATCCTTCATCCTGTAATCAAAGTAACCCCAGGACGCATATGCTTTAACTGCAGTAGAAAAATTACAGGTATCGGACTCGAAATTAAAGTGATCATCTTCATTAAAAACTAAAGGTTTTACAGAGCGACCTATAACTTTTTTTGTTGCTTCAACTAACCCTGTAATTTTCGACGAATTACTCAAACCATTGCCATGTAATAAAACAAAATCTGATGCTGTAACAACTGATGAATCCGGAATGGTACCACCTCCATAACTTGTGCTAACAAGAAGGTTGTATCCATTTTTTTTTGTATTATGGACTCTTTTAATCAGTTCATGCACTCGATCTGGTTGAAGTATTTTATGGTCATACGCAATATTACATTCATTATTTATTTCAATCAGGATGTTCTTATATCCTTTATTAAGTATCCAATTTGTAATATTATCAGTTGCATTGATAACCGCATGTTCGTTTTCCAGATTCTGATCCTGACCAAAATAAAAATATCCTAAAATTACAACCATTTTGAGCTCATCAGCTTTATTTAGTATCTGTTCAAGCCTATTCATATAATCAGACCTTAATTCACCTCTCTGATCAAAAGCAGAATTAATGCATTCGCTATTTCCATATCCCAGAGGACTGCCCCCCTGAAGATTAAGGGTAAAAGCAAGCAGGCCATAGTCGCGCCATTCTTTCATATGGGAAACAAATTCACTTGTATTTCTGTTTGCATCCCAAACCTTGGTGTCTGGATAGACAAATTTCTCTCGTGTTTTGGGGTTTAAGTCATCAAATATTCCCTGAACCATTCTGGAATTAAAAAGTAAACCTTCAATTTTATTTCCTTTCCAATACCTGCCATTGTAGGTAAGCTCTCCATTAATAAAAAACTGATTTCCTGTTATGGTTACTCTGGTTTTTCTTTCATTCATTGAGCATGAAATAATAGCAGAAGCAAGAAAGAAAAGCAACATTTTAATCTTCATTGTATTTCAATTTTAAATATTTGCTGCCTGAACAGCAATAAAGTTAGTAAATGCTGGCTGATTAGTGCCTGCCGGTAGTGTCATTTTGTTTTGGCTGGTGGTATAGTCCGGGTTTGACCCAGGGTACCAGTCCTGGTACGTGGACGGGAGTTGTCCCGGCTGCCGAGCCTATTAACTAAACCGTCCGTATTATGGTCAGTTTTTAATTTATATCTGTTGAATCATAGTCTAGATAACGATAAAGTAATTGAATTAATTCTGACGATTTAAATATGTGCTAACTAACTCTAATAATCTTTGGGAATCTAAAGGTTTATCTATGTAATCAACGCACCCTGCAGCAATTGCTTTCTCCCTATCCCCCAACATTGCATANNATAAGCATAAAGCTAACTTTATCATCTTCAACAACAAGAATAGGTTTTATGGACTCAACCATTAAAGAAGATCTTATCTTTTGTAATTGCTTGTTTGATGTTGAAAAACTTGAGGGAGCAATATAGGGTAATGAAAAGAAGAAATTAGTGCCTTCACCAACAATACTATTGAACCATATCTTCCCACCAAGTAAACTAATAAATTTATCAACTATTGACAACCCTATACCAGACCCCTCTGTATTCATCCCATGGTAATTGAATTTAGTAAAACGATCAAATATTTTCTTCTGATCTTCTTCAGGAATTCCTGTACCGCTATCTGATACTGAAAAAATTAATTCCCTGCCTATCTTTTTGCATCCAAATGTAATCGTGCCTTGAGAGGTAAATTTTACGGAATTATTAATTAAGTTTGATAATACTTGTTTTAAACGAAGAAGGTCAGATTGAATTATAAGATCCCTATCCAGGATATAACTAATTAAAATATTGGATTTATCTCTTTTGATTAGATCAAGCGAATATGAGTCTTTAAGTTCTATAAATAGTTCACGTATATTGATATCTGAATATTTTATTTCCAAATCACCAGCTTCTATCTTTGACAGGTCTATAATGTCGTTGATCAGCCGAAGAAGATTATAGCTACTGTTTTGGATAATACTAATATATTGTTGTTTATTATCAGAATCAGACCCATTGCCAAGAAGCTCACTGAATCCTACAATTGCATTCATAGGAGTTCTGATCTCATGGGACATATTTGCAAGAAAGGCAGATTTTAACTTATCAGATTTTATTGCCTTCTCTTTTTGCCTGATAAATTCTTTTTTAATGAATAATAATAAAATAATAAGTAAGGATGAATAAAGGAAGAAGCTTAAATAAATATCAAGACTTCTCTTATTAGGTTCGGCATATTTGAATAGATATTCAGGGGCATGAGAATCAATTATCCACAGAACTGCAAGATTCAGGAAATAAAAACCCAGTAAGATAGCTAAATATTTGCCTTGCCAGACCCATATAACAAGCGCTGCAAATATTAATATGAAGAAAAGAACTGGTCCGTTAGATAAAAATTTTGAATACCATGTGAAGTCAAGCATAATAAGTCCTAAGCCTGTCAGGATAACTTTTGGGATATAAAGACAGTTATGAAATCTTACAAAATAGTAAAGTCCCAACATGACCAAAGAGCTACTTCCAGCAAGAATGACCGGAGCTATTTTAAGGTCCATTAAGATGTGGACAATACAAAGTCCTAACAAGAAAATGGCGGCTACAATGGTGGATAATGTAACGAAATGTCTCTCAGAACTAATTTGATCAATATCACCTACAACTGCGCGGTATACAGAATCGAATTTTGTCATATTCAATATATTCTGAAGATATTATTATTACCCAAATATATGATAAAAATGATTCAGTCCAAATTTAAGGCAAAGTTTCTACTTGCATACAACGGCCCGGTGGTTTGGTTTGTTGTCGTGAGCCTGCCCTGAGCTTGCGATGAGCGTCAGGGCCGGCAGCCCTATTGACTTTGTCCAGGCAGCAAGAGTATTCACGAGTTTAACAAGTGGATTTAAGGTTGCTCGAAAAGACTTTGATGTTGATTGCGAATTTGTCCGGGCTGGTGAATACAATTAACCAAACCGTTCGAATTATGGGCTGGCTTTTATTCCTGTCTCGGTACCTATAAATTGTCTTGTTATAATTATTTTGCCTTTTAGTTAATCCAATTTTATCTGGAAATTTATCTTAGACCAGAAGTTTTTTTAGTCCTGGGAGGGAGGAAAATTTAGTCTATGGAGCTATAAAATATTTAGAAAGAATACCTTATTTTTGAAAGTTCATTGATAAAGGAAGATACGAAGTCATAAAAATTTAAAATTATTCCAAATGAAATTAACAACAATTATTATTATCGCGTTATTTTCTATTTCGCTTCATGCTCAAACTGATGTAAAAATAATACCTCAAAAAGAGAATATGCTGCCCAGGCTGATAGTTGGTATCGTAATCGACCAGATGCGCTACGATTATCTTGCCAAATACTATAACAAGTTTTCTCAAAACGGATTTAAAAAACTACTTAAACAGGGCTTTAACTGTAAGAATACTAATTTTAATTATGCGCCAACATATACAGGACCAGGGCATGCTTCAATATATACAGGGGCCACACCATCATTTCATGGAATCATAGGCAATAATTGGTTTGTGAGAGATTCAGGAAAAGTTATTTATGTTACAGATGATTCACGGGTACAAACCGTCGGGAGCTTGTCAGAGAAAGAGGGTAAAATGTCTCCTCGTAATTTGCTTTCATCTACGATCGGAGATGAATTGAGGCTTTACTCAAATATGAAATCGAAAGTTATTTCTGTGGCATTAAAAGACAGAGCAGCTATTTTACCTGGTGGTCATTTGTCGAACGGATCATATTGGTTTGATTCTGAATCGGGCAACTTTATTACCTCTACCTATTATAATAAAGAATTGCCTTCCTGGGTAACCGATTTTAATGCCCGGCGTCTGCCTGATAAATATTTATCTCACCCATGGAATACCTTGTTACCAATTGAACAATATACAGAAAGTGCTGATGATAACAATCCTTATGAAGGGCTTTACAAAGGAGAAACAAAACCTGTTTTTCCTCATAACCTACCTATAATGTTCACGAAAACAGATTATGAAGTCTTGCGTTCAACACCTTTCGGTAATACTATTACAAAAGATATTGCATTGTCAGCACTCAAGGGAGAAAATTTAGGAAAAGGCGATTATACTGATTTCCTGGCTATAAGTTTTTCTTCCACTGATTACATCGGTCATAAAATGGGGCCACAATCAATAGAAGTAGAAGATACATATTTAAGATTAGACCTTGACCTGGCAGAGATTATAACCTATCTGGAGAAAAACTATGGGAAGGATAATTTTCTCCTTTTTTTAACTGCCGATCATGCTGTTGCATATGTGCCTGAGGAACTTATGGATTTAAAAATGAACGCAGGTTATTTCAGTTATAAAATATTTTCTGATTCTTTAAAGAAGTATCTTTATAGAGAGTATAATGATAGCAATCTTGTTTCCTGCATTATTAATGATCAGATTTATCTGAACAGATCTCTGATTAAGCGAAAAAATATTAATCTTAAAAATCTTCAGGATGATATAGTTTCATTCTCTCTGACTTTTAATGGAGTAGCTAATGCTTATACATCTTATCAATTAAATGGGGAAACATTAAAAAACAAATCGGCCGAGCTTATGCAGAATGGGTTTTTCATCAAACGGTCAGGCGATATTGCATTATTGCTTGAGCCGGCATGGCTTGATGATTATTCACATACAGGAACATCTCATGGTACCACATACAGTTACGATACACACGTCCCTTTGCTTTGGTATGGTTGTAATATTAAGCCCGGGTATACATCTAAACCGGTTGATATTACAGACATAGCTGCTACAGTTGCATCATTTTTAAATATTATGCCTCCGAGTGCATGCATTGGTAAACCTATCTTCTAAATGAATGAAAGGGATAATTGTTGCCCAAAATTGATTTTGAATTGATGTAGTTTTAATAATTCTTGTCGAATCTTCTATTAAAATTTTCGTGCGATGGCAAAGTCTCTCTAGATGGCAACAATATTCAATATCAAACCAGACATAATAAGGGCAAAAATTAGTCATGTTGTTTCATAGTGAAAAGGCCAGCAGCCCCATTGACTTTGTCCCGGCAAGCATCGTCGGATCAAGGTTTTGGCACAGCGAGGCTCTTTTGCAGAATCATAACAAGGTCATCTGCATTATACAGTTCTGGGATGACCCAATGTGAACCGAAAATAAGTTTGGGTATGCCACCCTTGCCGCTCTGGATAGTCTGACCGTAAATCCGAATGCAGGTTTGAATATACTGTCCGATCCAGGGATCGGACCAGGCGGTACTGAACTTCTCCTGACCGACCAATTCAACCGCTTTTGCCCTGGTTGTTTCCAGACTTCGGGGGCGCCAGCTGTCGCCAGAATCAAACGTGAACATCCAGTTTTCGAAGACAGGGAAAACCTCTCGCCTGGCAACCCATACCGCCATGCCAATTCTGGCCAGTTCACATGAGTTTTTGAAAGCGTCCACATCCTGGGGGATGTAAGGGTTGCACTCGGTATTCAATGATGCCGGACACAGTGCAAATGCCAGCTTGCCATTGTAGTGGCGAATCGCCTCATTGAGCATAAAATGTATTTTCTGACAATGCGGACATTGATAGTCAAAGAGCAAGATAACAACGTAGGGAGCATCAGGCGAACCAACCATCGGTACAGCATGGTAATCGATTGCTGGCAGCTTATCCTGTGACTTGCCGTCGCGATAGACGGCTGAAGGAGTAAAGTTTATTTGATAGAATGCCAGGATGCCGGCCAGGACAAGACCGATCAAAGCCAGGCCCATCACAGGCACAGGTCGAATAATATTCTTTGGAGTGGCTTTTGAAACATTTTCGACCTTTGCGTGATTCGTCAGCGGGATATAGTTTGATTGTTTGCTGAATTCTTTGATTGCTCGCCAGATGACCAGAGCAGCCAACAGCAGACCGGTGATATGTGTGGACATGCAATAGGGACAAAAGTGCCCGATGAACCATTTCTGTAAGATTGTGAACCATATGGCGCTTCCGGCAACCGAACCAACCAGTATTAACAGCACACTCCAGGCCAGGCTCCGAATTGGTGCCTCTGTTGCCGGACCAATAAAAAGACTGGCGACCAGTAAAGCGAGGTATACCCCCACTGCCAAACCACTTACAGGTATCATCCCCGCTATCGTCGACCACTGGCTATTGAGCACCTGTTCGCACGTGCTCCCACCTCCGCAGCCGACCATTGATCCACCAACAAGATAATGCCAGCTCAGGATGATGCTTAAGACCAGAGCCAATGTGTTCAATCCTGTCAAGATCCAACGCCACCAGGGCCACGACCCTTGAAGACGGATACTATCTTTGTAAATAACCAAATTTCGCTCCTCCTTCGTTTGAAAATAGAAAACCCCGCAGCATCTCATGTTCCTGTAGAGCCGCGGAGTATTATAAAAATTTTATCTAAACCTTGTTGATGTTCTCACTAAGGTTTCTTAAAATATTGATTTGGCGCACCTGGTGTTGGCAGGTAACTTGCGACCTGTGCACCGTTTTCGTGAGCCTTTGTCAAAGGCGCGTTGAGTGTGATACCACTACCGGAGACCTGTGCACCCACATTGTGTAATTTAGCAAGTGGCGAAGTAACGGTGATAGTGTCGACAGGGGTTGTACCGCGGAAACCAAATCGACGACGTCCACCGGTTGTGGAAGCAACAACTGCAGTCTCGAGGGTTGCATCATTGTCTATCGTAATGGTCTGACCGGCACTAAAGCCTTCTACACTGACAACTGGGATAAATTTTGTACCCGTCTGGGTAGCAGTGCTCATTGTAGTGCCACCTGTAGTACCAATAGTCTTGATAACAGCGGTCTCGCTATTTGCACCTGTCTCAATAATAATCTTCTGACCAACAGTAAAGTCTGTAGCATTGCCAAATTTAATATTGTTTGAACCGGCTGATGTTGCGGCTAAAAGAGTGATTGTATTCTGCAACAGGAAATCACGGCAATTGTAGTCGCTGTCAGTACCATCAGGGAAGCGACCTGCGCTCTTGTTAGGCTGGGTGGTGGATGTTGTAGGTGCCATCCTGAAGCCTCTGCTTGCACTTGGTGAAGGTACAAAACATCCGCTTTCTCCGGCTCCGGAAGTAGTCTGGTAACCTTCGGCTGTCCATGGGTCAACGAGTCCGCCATAATTGAGACCGTCAACAATGTTTTTTGCAACGTCACGCAGCACCATATTACCGGCCATAGAAGATAGGGCTGGTCCTCCGAACCACTGGTTTGGAACCATAGTTCCCTGGTAGCCAGCTGTTGAGACTTTCGGGTCACGCACAACCGTGTTGATTTCGTGATCCTTGGTCAGAAGGATTTCAAGCGTGATACCTGTTCCTAACGGCAATACGGGCTCATTGCTCGAGTGAGCAAAGGCACTTGCAGGTTCGAAGCTGATCCCTGTTCCCTTAACATTGAAAGGTATATTGGAAGAATGATTGAACTTTAGCGGTTCTGCCAGATCGAGTCCTGTACCCGGATCATCTGTAGTTGTTAAGGCACCACGGGAAGCGCTACGAGCTGACTGTGTGCCTACTCGTGTAACAGTGACAGTTTCGATTCCATGCCCTTTGCTGTCAATGTCCAACCTGATTTTGTCACCGACTGAAATATTGGCTACAGACGACACCTTGATGTTAGTATCGCCAGGTTTTGCGTCCGCTGACAGCCAGGCTTGTGTACCCGGCTTACCGACTTTAGTAATCGTTACTACCTCATATTTCTCAATAGCTTGAGCAACTGCGGGGTAGGTCGCCCCATAGCCAATGGCCATTTTCTGACCAACCTCGAAGCCGTCTGTACTCGTAACAGGTACATTGGTTGAACCTTTGGGGATCGTAATTACCGGACCATCGGGGAGCGGCTGCCACATTGTTGTAGGAGTGCCAGGTTCTACCGGACGGCCTCCACCAAATGGAGATGGAGTTTTTGGTTCACCAAGACCGGCTGCTGTACCGATAGCTTTAATTTTATGCATTTCCTTAGAAGAACCATTGTCTATTTCAATTGCATCACCTACAGACATGCCCTTAATATTCCTAACGTAAAGGGTGGACTCACCTTTTTTAGCAGGAACTACCAGCCCTGAATTTGATAGACCTAACAGGTAAAAACCTTTTGCGGCAACCTTGGTACCTACCGGGATTTTAATAGATGAAAAGATTGGAAACTGGGTTTGGTGTTGGGTCAAGGTCCAGTTGGAGATATCGATTGCACTTGTACTTGCATTATAAAGTTCGATGAACGCATCTGTTGTGTTTTCAACAGAACTTCCGGCAACGCGGAATTCGTTAATCTTGATAGGGCTGACATTACGAACTTTTTCAGCTATTATCTCAGATTGTGACTGACCGTTTGAGTTTGACCATGAAGCTTTGCCAACCATATCGCCGTTGAAAGCCTCTGAACCGGAAGTAACTACGAAGGTTGCACTCACTTTTACATCTGATGCGATTGGATCAGCGAACTTCTTCAAAGTTTCCTTGGAACTCAAAACAACAGAATTCCACCCCTTTGGAACAGAAATGCTCAAGGTGACGTCTTTTACAGGCGCCCCTGTAGTATTTGTGAATGTCACAGTTGTGTTCTGCGAAGATTGTGGTGAGAATGTTTGGAGTCCCGGAGGTGTGTCGGTTGCATTTGCCGGAGCCAGGCTCAGGCGCTGCACATCGTACCTGGCTGCAACGACATTGTCCTGAATCTTCTTATTGGTTTCCTTTGTTGGGAAAGTGCCCGGGTTTGTCATTGCACCTTCGTAGAAGGTACCCTGCGAACCGTTGCTATTGTCGCCACCGTTTCCTAAAAGGATGCCTCCCTGCTTGCGCATCGGATCATAGCTTTTTCTGTCATTAATGACGCGAGGGCCATCGAACATAACCTGCAGATCTCCATGTTGAGCGTCTCCGCCCATAGATCTCCAGTGGTGCGGTTCGCCGTCAGCCATTGCGGTCACAAATCGCCAGGTGATGATGGGAAGATTTGGGAGGTACTTATCGTTTGGAGAAGCATTGACACCACCCACCAGGTTATTCTCCTGATCTGTCATGATCCATGGGCCCGGGGCTAGTCCATGATACCAGGCATTTGCGTTACCATAGTAAGTGGTTTCCATAGTACCATCTCCGTCGTCGCGACTGTCGGTCTCAGCATTGCCGTAGTCGTAGCAGCATCCTGAGTTGTAATGATGACCGTTAACAACCCAGTACTGACCCTCTGCCTGGTCATCAACTGCAGTGCTCTTAGCATCATTCCAGCGCAGACCCATGCCAGGTTCGATGAAAACACCGTAAGCCTTATTACCCATGATTGTAATTGGTGCCATGTCGGCGATCGGAATGTTGTTAAATCCCCCCATGCCCGGACCACTGAATCCACCGCGGGGTGCCTGAACGAGATTGTTACCTTTCCCTGACTGGTCGTAGAGAGTGGTAATCCAGCAGTACGTATTGGCACAGAAGGCATCCTGAGAAGCTGCATCGGCATATCCGCCCGGATCGCCCTCTTTGGGCTGGACCACGCCTATGTCCAGGGTCTTGCCGTCCGACTGGCGCATAACCTGGTATAGAGGACCGTTATAAGAAGCGTACAGTGCACGTGTACTGCTGTGGGCAGCCACACACGGGTTGCCTGCAGCGGCATAAATATCACATGGACCTTCCGGTCTGGGTGGAGTAACATTGCGCCCTACCCCTGACATTGCCATCATTATCATCATGGCGACAGGTAGAATTAGCGCCAGTGAAAGAATGACCAAAAAACGATTTTTCTTTTTCATGTTTGTTCTCCTATTTTTTATTGATATTTTATATAGTTTCACTTGTTCCAAATATTCCAATTACACTTATAAACTGTTACTGCTAGATTAGTAATAATTTTGGGTTTAATGCCCGTTAAACTGGCAATATCCGATCACAAATCGTTTTCGACGCATTTTCACGTTGTGCATTGTGACATGCACATTTGTCGACTTTTTCCCCTGTTATTATACTTGCAATTATCTAACGAAGATATTCAATTTTTGCAATAATTGTCTGGATAATGTAGTCCAGACAGGGTAAAAAGCATCCTGATAAATCGGGACAAGTTGTGTTATTCAACCGGCTGCAAAACTCTTGCTTGTGCGTAGGAACTCCAGGCACTGTTAACTGTCTCGATATTTAGGTGTTTATTCAAAAAGTAATTGTCCGGTGGTTATTCAAGATAATCGAAGCCGCTTATTTATTGAATTTGTCAAGCATTGCTTTTGGTATTTTATCAGGGGACCCACAATTAAAAGGAGGTTTAGGATCATATTCAATCGCAAGTTGAAACATCATGGCTGTCTGGTCACCGGCAATTTTACTCACTAAGTATAGTGCCATATCTATTCCAGCTGAGACTCCTGCAGATGTAATAAATTTTCCATCTTGAATATATCTCTCATTCTTAACTTTGACATTAAATCTCTGTAACTGCTCTTTTCTTCTCCAATGTGTTGTGCAATTTTTCCCATTCAATAACCCAGTTTGCGCTAAAAGCAGAGAACCTGAACAAACCGAAACGGTCCATTTTGTTGTTCTATCTATTCTTCGAATCCAATCCAGCACTTCTTCGTTATTTAACAAACTATCTATTCCAAATCCACCTGGAATTAATAAAATGTCAGCTTCTGAAATCTCATCAATTGAATTGTCAGCAGAGATTTTTAAACCATATGTGTCCTTGTACTCCTTTTTTTCAAGACCAACAAGATAAATCTTAGAGTTTGGAAGTTTATTTAACACTTCATAAGGCCCCACTATATCAAGAGCCGTGTAATTATCAAAAAGAAGAATCACTGTTTTCATAACGGTTTCCATTTAAGATCAGGTCAAATTTAAATTGATATAATCAATAAGCTAAGTCTTAAGACGGGTCAGGGGTTACGCCCAATGGCCAGGCAGTTTAATGAGTTGCCGTCCGTGTTAGCAGTAGAATTTATTCCCAATCTTTCAATATATATTTATTACTATTAATCTCACTAAAATTGGTCAATTAAATCTTAACTTAACTATAGGATATATCAATAATCTCAAAAACAATATCTTTCTTGGCTTGTTTTAAAATAACTTTATCTCCAATTTTTTTATTTATTAATACCTTAGCAATAGGTGATATAAAGGAGACCTTCCCTTTTGAAATATTAGCTTCATCAACGCCGACAATTTGAAAAGTCTGAATATTTTTGGATGCTTCTATTCTGAGAGTTATCGTTGCACCGAATCTTATTTCATTTTGTGGTTGCTCGTTTAGATTAACTATTTTGGCTTCAACAATTCTGTTATTCAATAGTTGTAATTTTGCATTAATATAGTTTAACGCGATTCGTTTCTCATTCTCATTGGCATTATTCAGATTGTTTTTTTCATTGACAAGCATCTGTTTCTCAACCAATAGTTGATTTATACCAAATGGGGTAACAAAGTTTGTCACTCCTGCTGGTAAATATGCCCTTTGCGGTACAAAAGGAACTTCTTCTTGATCGTCTTCTTTAACAAATCCTCTGCTCATAGCTTAGTAATTAAAATCATATTCTCCCTTTAAGGCAAAATAAATTTAGGGTCAACCTTCTTTTGGAAATACAAAACCCTGCGGCTTTTTAGTCTGCTGTCAAGCCGCGGAGTTCAACAAATTTTTTAACAAAACCCTACTAATATCCTCACTAAGGTCTCCTTGCATATTGATTGGGTGCACCTGGTGTTGGAAGGTAACTGGCGGCCTGAGCACCGTTGTCATGAGCTTTGGTCAAAGGCGCAGTGAAAGTAATACCAGTGCCGGAGACCTGTGTACCTACAGCATGCTCAATAGCAAGCGGCATGGCGACTGTGATGGAGTCGATTGGGCTGGTACCACGGAAACCAAAACGACGGCGTCCGCCGGTGGTGGAAGCAACAACTACCGTCTCGAGGTTTGCGTCACTGTCTATTGTAATGGTCTGACCGGCGCTAAAGCCTTCTACACTGGCAACAGGGATAACTGTCGTGCCAACCTTGGTGGCAGTACCTACTGTTGTGCCCCCTGTTGTACCAATAGACTTGATAACAGCGGTTTCGCTATTAGCGCCCATATCAATTATGATCTTCTGGCCGACGGTAAGGTCCGCCACGCTGGCGACTTTAATATTGGTCGCGCCAGCGGCCGAAGGGGCTGAAAGGGAATAAGCAGACTGTAAGAGGAAATCGGTGCAATTATTGTCGGTGTCGAAGCCATCAGGGAAGCGGCCCCTGCTTACCCCTGAGCCACTGGCCGCTCTCGGTACGACCACAATACTTCCACCCTGGCTTTGGTTACCCTCGAGGGTTGCGATCTCGGGGCTGGTTATGGGTCCGTTGGCGCTCGAGTTGCTCTGCTGCGATCCGTAAACTATGGCGTCGACGAGCACTAAGCCGCTGGCATCCATCAGTGCGATCGAACCTGCACTGGTGGAAAGAGGGCCACCGTACCACTGATTGGGGGCAGGCGGCCCCTGGTAACCCACCGTTGTTGCCAGGGGATTGACCACTGCCGCACCATATTCGTGACTCATAACCAGGGGGCTATCGACTGTGATGCCGCTACCGAGCGCCTGTACTGCGTCGCCGCTCATATGCGGGAAGCGTGTGGCCGGAGAGAAGTTGATTCCTGTACCCACATCGGACACATCAACGCCCGACATGTGCTCGAACTTGATAGGAGCGGCCAACTCAACACCTTTGCCGTTCGCACCGATACTGCCAATGTTCGTGATCTTGACGATCTCCTTGTGTCCTCCGGTACCCACGGTCAGTATGTCACCGACCATTATGTTGGTGTTAGCCGCAACCTTTATATTGGTCGTGCCTGCAACGGCATGCGCAGACAGAGTAGTTTGCGTGGCTGCCTTGCCGACCAAGGTGACCGTGGCCAGTTCGTATTTGCCGCCGATGTCAATGCCAATCTTCTGGCCGACTTCGAAGCCGGTCGTACTCGTTACAGGCAGGCTGGTCGATCCGTCTGGGATCGTGAGCCGTGGCCCTGTAGACACAGGAATGAACAGCGTAGTCATAGCCGAAGCTGCTGTCCCGATGCTTGCGATCGTATGGGTCTCGCCATCGATGTTAATCTTCTGTCCAACCTCGAAACCGGTTATGCTTCGGACGTAGATTGTTGTTGCACCTTTTGTTGCAGGGGCTGACAACCCCGAACCGGAGAGGCCGAGCAGGTAGTAGGCGCCACCAACAAGCTTCGTACCGGTCGGGATTGTTACTGCCTTCACGGGGGCCCACTGGCTCTGGGTGTTGATCAGAGTCCAATTGGAGATGTCGATGGCGCCGGCAGAGGTGTTGTACAGCTCTATGAACTGGTTGGTCGAGTTGATGCTGGTGCTAAAACGGATCTCGTTGATCTTTATCGGGAGGACGTTCCTAACCTTCTGGGCAGTTGTCTCGAATTGCGTCCCGCCGGTTATCTGGTTCTTCCACTCGGCTTTGCCGGTCAGGAAGCCGGCGCCGGTTTTCGCCGATGCGATGACCTTGAAGGTTGCGCTAACACTTGCTCCCGGAGCGACCGGGGCACTGAATGTTTTTGAGGCTTCGGCAGTGCCTGTAACCACGGAGGTCCATCCTTTGGGCACAGAAATGCTCAACTTAACGCCTGTTACGGGTACTCCTAAGGTATTTGTGAACATCTCTGTAATGTCCTGAGTCGAACTCTGCATGAATGTCGTTGCCCGCGACAGTTTTATTCGCTGCACATCATACCTTGCTGCAACAATATTGGCTTGTACTGCATCTGTAGCTTCTGTTGGATATCCGGTCGTCATCACACCCTCATAGAAGGTCCCGGACGAGCCGTTGCCGTTGTCACCGCCGGTACCCAGGAGAATACCTCCCTGCTTATGCATAGGGTAATAGGCATTGCTGCCAGGTGAGCCAGGACGAACACCGCTATAGAAGGTCGTTAGACTACCCTTTTGTGCGTTGCCTCCACGGAGATCCCACTTATTTCCACCGCCGCCATCGACCACGGCGGTAACGAACTGCCAGGAATCAATGGTCGGAGAACCGGCGTTTTTCTTTGCGTTATATCCGGAGAACAAGCCCGCCTCCATATCTGACATAATCCACGGACCAGAGCCATCGCCGCTTCCCCAGGCTGTGGCGGTGCCAAAGTAAGTAGTTTCCATGGTGCCTGTTCCTACTGCTCTGCCGTTTGTGGAGGAGTTGCCGTAGTCAAAGCAACAGCCACTGTCGTAGTGTGTGCCGTCGATTACGTAATAGATGCCTTCAGGCTCATCGCTAATCGCAATGTCGGTGGCATTGTTATTGCGAAGTCCCATGCCCGGCATGATATAGACACCGTAAGCTTTGTGCCCACTGATTGTAATGGGAGCCATGTCAGCAATCGGCAGAGTGTTAAAGGCACCCTTGTCGGGGCCTTTGAATGTTCCAGGGGGCACCTGAGACAGGTGATTTCCCTTGCCAGACTGGTCATAGAGTGTAGTGATCCAGCAGACAGTGTTGGCGCAGAAGGCGTCCTGCGCTGCAGTGTTGGCATATCCTCCAGCATCCGGGACCGGCAACGTACTGGGCTGGACCACGCCAATGTCCAGGGTCTTGCCGTCCGACTGGCGCATAACCTGGTATAGCGGACCGTTGTAGGAAGCGTACAATGCACGTGTGCTGCTGTGAGCAGCCACACACGGAGTACCTGCAGCGGCATAGATATCACAAGGACCTTCTGGTCTGGACAGAGTTACATTGGGCCCTACCCCTGACATTGCGAGCACAATCATCATGGCAACAGGCAGTATGAACGCCAGTGCAAGAGTGACCAAAAAATGACATTCCTTCTTCATATTTTTTCTCCGATTTTTTAATGATATTACCATTTTGGAACATAAAAACATTATTGAACAAAACTCTCCATTAAATTTTTCCCCATTCAAAACATTTTGCAAAAACTTTGATTTTTCGTTGCTCAATTTAACACCATTTTTTGTTTTTTTCTGGTTAAGGGAAATTACATTTTGGCATTTGTTCCTATGACCGACATATTTGGCGCGAATTAACTTAAGTATTCTGCCTAATCTATCAACTGAAATTCTTCCAATTCCTATTTCCCCTCCATGCGGATGGGCCTGCCCTCGCCGAGGTAATAAACTATACCGTCCGTGTTAGCTGCTGAGCATTTTATTACCAGTTATCATCAATTGGTGTTTTCATTGCTTTATCTAATGATGATATCAAATCCTTAACTTGTGGATCTATCTTTTTAATTTGATTATCAGTAATCGAATGGTGATTCTCAATAGGGTCATCTATTAATGTCGATGAACCGTCTATAACTGAATAAGCTTTTATTCTGAAATCTGAAATATCATATTTATATTTACCGTCTTTAAATTGAATTGTGATAATTTGCCATACATATATTTGGTTAAAGGTTGCTAAAATTGGAGGTTTCATTATAAAAACTCCTTGTCCGACAATTATATCTTTATCGTCTAATTTAATTATTTCGCAGTTTTTTGCTACCCATCTTTCGGCACGTTTATACAATTCGTCCTTTGAAATACCTTCAATATGTATTACTGCTGAATAAGTAACCTTACCAAATTTTAACGGGAAAGTATCTAAATACTTTTCTTGTCCTTGAATGCCATTTGACAAAGCAAATGATAAAATCAAAATAGCTAATGCTCTCATATTTATATTTTGTTTAATTAATAATGGATCTATTGATTATCATATTATTTTAATGGTTCAATTATGTTTATGATTAAAAATTTGTCATGTTACCAGCTGATTTTAATTCTCACAGTACCGTTATTTTCGCCTCTCATATTTTCAACCTATTATTTGTATCTAACCAAATGTTTTACTGAAATTCCTAATCAAATCTTTAGCAAAATTTCTGAATCTTTAATTTTATATTTTCAACTTTAATATCTATTAAAAGTACATTCCTATTTGCAGTGAAACCTGGTTTTTTAATAATTTTAAGGTATTATCTACCTTTGATCGAAAATCTGTTAAATATTCATAGTTCACATTAACAAATAAAGTATGTTTTCCAAACCAGTTCCCTTCAATACCTGTTGTTGCAATCACACCCGTAAGCAAAGAATGAATAGATTCGCCATAAACTGCATAAAAATCATCTACCCTGAAATTCTTATTCTGCGACAATATTATTTTATTGGAAATACCAATGCCAAAAGTGTAAACTGTATTTTTTGTAATATTAAAGTCATAGTTTAAACTAACGGGGATTTTTAAATCTAATACATCTAAATCTGCCTTCATATCTGGTAAATAAGCAGACGGATTACCAAGAGAACGTAGATCAATTAGATTATAAAAAACATCATTGTATGTAATATGACTATATTGAACACCATCTGGGAGAGATAATGTATACGATTTCGAATCTTTCTCGAGAATAAAATTGGTTTTCAAATTAATGTGTCTGTTAAACATGAAGATATTAGATATTTTTAGCGCTGCTCCAATTTGATAATTATTCCCATAATTGCTAATTAACTGCCTTCCGAAATTATACTGATTTTTTGACAACCCCATTAATACACCAAATCTCACTTTTGCCGATGTATTGATCTTTTCGTAAATAATGCAACTCTCAGAATTACACACCTTCTCATGATAGTCTTTAGTCAATTTTATGAGCGATTTATGTGTGAGCCTTGTATTTTGGATCTCCTTATTGATGCCTGGTCAGTCCTGTAATGTAAACATTAACTTGCCTTTGTATTTCGAAGGCATAGTATAAGTATGGGCTCCATCACGTCCAGATGTTCCTTCATCAAAAAATGTTCTTTCTTTTTCTGTCAATTCTACCAGACCATTTGGAAATTTTTCAATATAATAATGTTCCTCATTGTCCATATAATAATATATACTTGCTATTCCTTTAATCAGAAATTCCAGGAAAACAACCTTTTTGGTTGTTGAATCAATGTTAATTTCTTTTGAGATATAATATTTACCGTTTAAATACCTGTATCCGGCTATCTCACCTGGTTTATAAATTGTGTTTGCACTGTTGGCACTGGGCTTAAAAACACATTGTTCAGATGCATTTCTGCTGATCTGTACCAAAAGAAAGCCTTTTGTGGTATCTCCATTTAATGATATTATATAACCCTCTTTAAAATCGTTATTTGAATTGGCGTTCAAATTAGCATTACAATAGAATAGAATTAGCAATACTTTAAAAAAATGTTTCATATTTAAAATTATTAGGTTTACAATTGAAGCTCTTCGCAGCAAGATACGAAGAATGCGCTCGCTGGGAGTCATTTATCACGGCATCAACGTTATATATAATAAAATAATAAATTCCATGTATAGCATCTCAAAGCTATCAAATAAAACCTGACTATCAGGTTTTAGACAGCTCAATTTTATTCACGTTGGTATGGGCAATAAGCATTTACTTGCAGACTCGACGTACTTAATTTAATAGTAAGTTTGAATGGAGAGAAGATTTGAAAGAATATAAATGCTTATTGCCTGTACCAACGCGCTACCTGTTTTACTTTCTCCCTCCTCTCATATAAATAATCTGTAGAGGTTCTTAAAGCCGATCTTGAAGTAACAGGAGATGTGAATGTGATAGAACAATGTTTTTTTTATCAATAATCACGAATATTATATCCTGATTAAAAAGCAATCAATAATTTGCATCCTTTGCAAAGAAATTCAAGTTCCTTCATAGGGTGCAATTTATTTAAAAACTAAAAATATCATTCAAAACTAAAAACCCTGAATGAATGTGGCTTTAAGGTGATGCTGTATCTGTTTTTCTGTTGGCTACTACCATTCCGACCATATCTTGACAGTCGGCTAAGTTCTGCGGGAAACACTTGATTCATGCTTAGATCAGTTATTTTGCTGTATTTATGAGATGTAACAATTTTCAGCGTAGTTTCATTATCTGAGAACGATTCTACAATAAAGGTATTATTGTCATAAAGATACAGGCTAATATTTGATGGCCCTTCGATTGAAACGTTTAAACTGCCGCATAAAATTTCTCTGATTTTGTTCAATACTTGGGGGGGAAGGTTATACAGATCGGCAAAGTTATCCGGAATGGTAAACACATAAAGTTTTCCTTTTGAATAATCGGCCATATGCAAAACAGGCCAGCCATTTNNTCCGTATATCTCAATTCAACGATGTCGCCCAAACCTTTATCCTGCAATGCGCGTAACAAACCGGAAGTTATAACTACGGATTTCCCCGCCGTCAATTGATTTTTTATTTTGCCAACAATGTCTGCGTCATATTTTGCTTCTTCTGTTAATAGTATAATATTGTCTTTTGCCGGAAACTCTGGTCCTTCATCCATAGGCAAACCAATCATTCCAAGATAATTCTGCAGGAAATCCTCCCCTATCGAGTGATACGGTCGGTAGCTTTTAATACCAACAGGATTACCAGTTTTGCCCATAATCTTATCTGCCGTTTCTAAGGCATAGCCTGCAACCCTTGCAATGCTGGTTGGTCTTACCGGTGTACCAGCATTATTATTTACCGGTTGCATCATCTCATCAAAGTCAAAACTGGTACCTTGCCCCTGCCAGGCTGATCGATAGGATGGATCAATAGTAGTGTTAAGCATACCAAAATGGAATAAGGTAATTTCCCTGGCTTTACCAAAGGCGGTTATCCACAATTGTTCAGCATACCTGTCATAATTACTTATACCGAATGGATCTACCCAACCACCACCGTTGCGACCCGGTGCAATGTTCTCAAAATAACGCATGATATTGTAACCCAGGTATGCCTGCAAATGCTGGTCGCTCACTACAGCATCCCTTGTTTCAGTACCGGTATAGATACCGTCAAATATTTTGGGTTCTTTTTCAAGATTAAAGCCGAGTCCCTGAAAGTGCTCGTACCAGTTTGGAAACTTGATGACCATTTTTACATTTGGATTTACTTTTTTTGCAGGACCTACAATAAGGTTTTGTGCGGCTTCAGCCATCAGGTCCAAACGATATTGCGTCCAACTTCTGTCGCCTTTATCCTTTATAGCGTCGTCGGTTTTACAGTTCGTAAAGAAAAAATCATCGAGGATGACCTCATTAAAATTCTTTGCTGTGTATTCAGCAATTTCTTTTGCTTTTTTACGATTCTCGGGATCATTATAACAAAAAGACTGAAAATTATCGGTTTGTATAGCAGTAAAAGTAATGCCTCCGGCTATTTCTATACCCTTGTCGTTGAAAAACTTCTTGGCAATGTCCAACGTTTTTTGGTCAACAATAAAAAAATCACGGTGAGTCTCAAGATAAACTTTATCGATTTTTATTTGTCTGCTAATCTCTTCCCATCTTGGTTTGAGATAATTTGTTGTATCGGCCATCTGCCTAACATCTTGAGCCGTACAATAAATAGATACTTTAAAGTTTTGGTACTTTTGGGGAAAGCATATTACAAAAAGTGCTGAAAACAGAATAACAAACAAGGCTTTTTTCATGATAAATATTAATGCATGCTTACTCCAAATTTAATAAAAATTCATTGCCCTACAGCAATATCTATCTGTTTTTCTGAAAGAAATTAACGATTATTCGAGAGATTTCCTACTATTAATAATAATAGATTATTGATTATCAGGAATGAATAATAATAGACTAAATCATTTATACGTTCTTCATGTACTCATCCCCTCGACCAACTTCTCTTGAAGTCAAAAGAAGGGGGAATACGGCGTTTTGCCCCTCTTTGCGAAGCAGAGAGGGGTTGGGGTGAGTTCATGTTATTAAATAATTGTACAAGATTTATAAGTGGTTTCATGTTAACTCGCATAGACTTTGGGGGTCAAATGAAAATCTGTCCGAGTTAGCGGATCGTTATTTTTTTATTGTATTAATCATTGTTATTCTTGTCAATAATATATTAGCCAAAATCAATGTTAATCCCCCAATCAATACTATTCCCCAAACCATTGACTTTGTTACCTCAAAACCCAAACCTAACACCTCTTTAATCATACCTGCTGCTTCATTATCTACTAATGCCATAAATCCGGAAGAAATACAAATTAAAGTCATTATCAGACCTGTAAACAACGACACTTGATTTATAATCTTTGAATGCTTTTTAGATTCCACATTTTTAAAACAAATCCTATTACCAAAATAATATCCTGCAAAGAATCCCAAGAATACATTAAAAACTGGAAGTCCCATAAAGAATCCAAAAACAAAAATATTATAGATTATATAAATCGCAGCCATGAACCAAATTGACAAGTCAAACCTACGACTAATCCAACCTTTTAGAAATTTATAGTCTATTATTAATCCTAAAAATATTCCAATAATTAAATAAATAACAGGTCTATCCTCAGACTTATCAAGGTAAAACCATATTATTATAGATAAGAGTCCAAGTAATAATGGGAATGTGCTTCCAATTATCAATCCACTAATTATTTTTTCAAATCTTTTCATAAGTGTATATGTTTTCGTTTTTTATTTTTTGCTAACGACAAAAAATGATATTAATTATCAAGACGTTACAAAATTATCAAAGGCCAAGATTTTGTCATACTCTTATCAATTTTGCCGTTCGCTTTCGAATTTAACTGAGTGAAATCGGAATGAGGTGTCGAGTAGGCCGGAGGAACTTCCCCTCCAGCCTCTCACAGAACCGTACGTGATACTCTCGCATCATACGGCTCTTGTTACACAAAGATTAAGCGGTTTGAAAGCCATACTGCCAGTGAACAAATAACCCCGGATAGCTAATAGCAAGATTCGTGAGCCATCGTTCAGCCTTAAGCATACTACGCTCAAAACGCCCATACCGATTTACCACCCATTTGATTCCCAAATCATTCTTTTGGTAATTGGTATACTTTTCGTCTCAGCTCCACTATCCCTCCCCCCTTGTGGGGTTGTCAGTGGTAACCTCAACTGTGTAACCTCAGCCCTTCGCTCCACTCCCATTACAGGAGCTTCTTCACTACTATGACTGAGTCCGATTTCATACAAATCATCGGTATTCGGCCTCACGGGTGTTTTTCCCGCTTGTGCCTTTCCCTTTGCATCTTTGCATGACTTCCCTTGTTCCATAACTAAGCCTGAATAGAACTCATGCCTTCTTTATGACGTCAGCCATGTAGCCAGTAAACAGGTAACCGCTACACTCTTCCCCCGGCGGTTTAATTAGTTGCCTTTCCGCCGGCTGGCTGATCAGGGTTGGGATGCATTTTTGCAATTCCGATAGCTATCGGGACGGGTGATACAAGATTTAATAAGTAGGTTAAATTCCTCTCTCATAGACTTTTGGATGTGAAGATAAAATAGTCCGGGCCAAAAGTCCTGACCGAAGCGAAGCAAGCGTCAGGGTTGCAAAAGCTAATTAATTAAACCGTTCGAGTTAGGTGTTTGTAGCATTTTTTTAAAACTTGAATCCTAAAGTAGCCTGGTACCAGACATTTTTGTAACGGGGATTCGTGGATGTCCCATCACCGTTATTATTTTGAAGGTCCCACCCGGCTCTTGCACTTATTACAAATTGATTCAGATTAAAATCAATACCACCTAAAAAACATAATACACTTCTGTCATTTTGGAACGTCTGCTCTTGATCAACGGTAAAACTTCCACTCGTAAATACATCCTTTTGTTTCACAAGGAAAGAATACTGAGGTCCTGCAAGCAGGGTTACATATGCACTTGGTTTAATTGCAAACAGTAGAGGAACATCTATATAATTTGTTGTATGGGTAAATTTATACCCTATTGTAAGGAATGTGCCTGTGGCCTTGTATCCTTTTTGAGAAAATAATATTTCAGGTTGTAAACCTATATATTTCCCTATTGGGATTGTTAAAAAAGCGCCTGCAGCAAATCCAACTTTGAAATCAGAATTAAATTCCTGATTTTTTGAGTCATAAACGTTTGAGAAATTTGCACCAGCTTTCAGACCAAACTGAAGATTATCGCGTAAATCGGTACTGTTATTCTGAGCACTTAAAATGTTAGACACGATGGTAATTGCCACAATTATTAATATTATTTTTTTCATTGTCATCAGTTTTAAGTTTTTGAGTAAAAATATCGCACGAACAAAGTTACGTCTCTCTGATCCTATAGCTATTATATTATTATAAAAATAAGTTACATAATTCACACAGATGTATTAAACAGTTATGAAGCATCCATGTAATTTCTGTTTATCTTATCCGCTTTTTAAAGGATCTATATAACAAACAAAGAAGAAACAGAAGCTATTCGTCCAGATATAAATATTCTAAATGACGTTAAGTGTTGTAGCATTTGTCTGGTCCTGATAAACGGCAAGGGAACAGGTTTGTGTGCGTAGGAAGACTTGCAAATGGCGCTCATGAGCCGGTTTTGTACCTTCTTCCAAAACGAAACCGTGAATTGCCATTTGCAAGAAGCGAGGAGGCATGCCGGCCATGTCAGGAAATAATTTGTAGATGGCAGAGGCTCGATATTTAGACAAAATATATTTGCTAAGATAAATTCTCTAAACGGCACAGACTGGTTTTTTGCGATGCTATAACAACTAACGGTCCGGCGGTTTAATGAGTTGCTGTTCCGCCAGCTGGCGGATCGCGGTGCCGTGTTTTTTGCAATCCCGATAGCTATCGGGACCGGTAATACAAGTTTTAATAAGTTGGTTGAATTTTTCTCTCATAGACTTTTGGATGTGAAGATAAAATAGTCCAGGCCAAAAGTCCTGACCGAAGCGAAGCAATCGTCAGGATTGCAGAAGGCAACCGAGGAGACCGCACTAGCGGGCGACGAGCTCATCAAATCCCGCCTGGGCGGGATGAGATAATTAATTAAATCGTCCGAGTGATAAATCGTAATTTTAAATTATAAAAGTGAATACAATAAATCCATTAAGGAATCAATCAAGGGTTGATGATTTTTTCTTAGTGCTGTCGAAGAATAGTAGTATAGTGAGTGTTATCAGGGATACACTCATAAATACAGGAATGAAATACATCTTTTCTGTTGGTAATATTAGTCCAAGAGTCATAGCCCCTATTGAAATAATGCCAGCAAATGCTGCATATAAATTAGTCTTATAAAACCATGCGTATGGAAAGAAGTGTCCGCCAGTAATTATCACGTATACCATGACAAAATAATCAGGAAATTTTATTAGTGAAAAAATTAAAAAGGGAAAATAGAAAAGTTGAGAAAAATTCAGCCAAAGCCCTAGTGGTTGTAATGGATTGTCCTTATTTGTCCATGTAGTTTTAAAAAGTTTTGATAAAAAAAATGCCAAAGGCATCATCAGGGCACCAATTATAAAGGTAAAGACTGACTTATCATATGATTTAAAGTCAAGTGTCCATATCCATGAAATTATTATCCAAATAATGCCTGCAGATAGCGTAAAATCAATTCCGTTTTTTGATTTTACTGATAAATCTATCCTTAATTCAGCCAAAGATTCATTTGTCATTTTAATAGTAATTATAGAATTTGTAATACATTTCTTGTTCAATAAAGTTAGCCATTTTCTTAATTATAATGCAATCACGAATTTGGGTATAGAAAATTAGTTTATATAGGAACATATGGCTTATTACTGCCCGGGGGGTTAATGAGGTACTGTATTAAAAA
>PLMC01000112.1 GCA_003141495.1 Bacteroidales bacterium | reverse complement strand
ATGGACTTCCTTGAACTTCTGGTGGCATTTCTACAAGCATATATATTTACCCTGCTTTCAGCATTGTTTATCAGTCTGGCAGTTCAGGAAAATCATTAGAATTTTTGTTTAACTAAATATTAAAATCATGACAGGTACATTGGCAGCAGTAGGAGCAGGTCTCGCAGTAATAGGAGCCGGGCTTGGTATTGGTAGAATTGGAGGATCGGCTATGGATGCAATTGCACGGCAGCCGGAAGCATATTCGAAGATACAGATTGCTATGATCATTTCAGCCGCCCTTATTGAAGGAGTTGCTTTGTTCGCAGTTGTTATTGCTCTTATCAAGTAATTGGAATTTTTGAAGCCTGCAACGGTTGGTTGCAGCGCTTCATTTTTTTGGAATCGTTAAAATAATTTATATGATATTATTAGCAAATAGTCTCACTACTCCTGCGGTAGGAACCCTTTTTTGGTCAGTTCTTATTTTTGTTCTGTTTTTCCTGATCCTGACAAAATTTGCCTGGAAACCGATTCTTTCTGCAGTGAAAGCAAGGGATGAGATGATTAAGGGCTCTCTTGAATCTGCCGCCAAAGCAAGAGAAGATATGCTAAAACTTCAGAGTGATAATGAAGCAATTCTTCGAAAAGCGAGAGAAGAACGCGAAAATATTCTGAAGGAAGCACGTGATGTTCGCGACAAGCTTATCTCTGAAGCCAAGGGAAAAGCAACAGAAGAAGCTGAAAAGCTTATTGAAAAAGCAAGAGTAGGGATTGAAAACGAAAAACTCAAAGCGCTCTCTGAAATACATGATCAGGTTGCAACCCTTTCGGTTGAAATTGCATCGAAACTGCTGGGAGAACAACTAAAGAAGTCAGGTAAACAGGAAAAACTGATTGACAATTACCTTAAAGAGGTTGATTTCAATAAAAACTAGGAAGCCCGATCTGTAATGAACGATAGCAAAATATCTGTAAGGTACTCAAGAGCATTGTTTCAGTCAGCTCTAGAAAAAAAGATACTTGACAAGGTCAATCAGGATATGATTTTTATATCAGAGATCTGTAAGTTTCCGGAGACAAAAGAGTTCCTTCAAAGCCCGATTATTGTTCCCTCAAAAAAAGAAGCTGTATTTCACAAAATACTTGGTGATAACGTCGAGAAGATCACTCTTTCGCTGATCGACCTGATTGTGAAAAACGGTAGGGAAAGCTTCATTCCCGCAATTGCAAGGGTATTTATCCACGAAACAAAGAAATACAAGGGAATCACAGAATCTGTCCTTACCACGGCAGTTAAAGTTGATGAAAAAGTCAAAAAGCAGATAACTGACCTTATTTCGGATGTCTTCAAGACTAAAGTTGAACTTAAAGAAATTGTTGATCCTGAAATAGTGGGTGGTTTTATTCTGCAGATTGATGACAATTACATAGACGCCAGTATAAAGAATAAATTACGTAAAATAAGAAAAGAATTAAAAGGAAGTGTTATAACTTCCAGATAGAAGCATAAAACAATTAAAGACTTTTAAGAGGATAAAATATGGCAAATATTAAACCAGCAGAAGTTTCAAAAATTCTCAGGCAACAACTCGAAGGAATACAGACCGGAGTTGAACTCGAAGAAGTTGGAACTGTGCTTGAGGTTGGTGATGGGATTGCCCGTATTTACGGACTTTCAAATGTAGAATCGAATGAGCTGATCCAGTTTGAAAATGGGATTGAGGCTATTGTTCTAAACCTTGAAGAGGATAATATCGGAGCGGTATTGCTTGGTCCTACGGAAGAGATAAACGAAGGTGACATTGTGAAGAGAACGGGAAGAATTGCATCTCTCGGCGTTGGTGAAGGACTGCTAGGCAGAGTAATATCTCCTTTAGGAATACCCCTCGACGGTAAAGGGCCGATACAAGGTGAACTTTTTAATCTCCCCTTTGAAAGAAAAGCTCCAGGGGTTATCTTCCGGCAGCCAGTCAGGCAACCGCTTCAGACAGGTATCAAAGCAATTGATGCAATGATACCTATTGGTCGCGGACAGAGAGAACTGATTATCGGCGACCGGCAGACCGGTAAAACAGCCATTGCGATTGATACTATTATTAATCAGAGAAGTAACTTTGAAAAAGGGAAACCGGTTTATTGTATTTATGTCGCAATTGGACAAAAGGGGTCAACTGTTGCCAATATAGCAGCAACACTTGAAGAACATGGCGCTCTTGCATATACCGTTATAGTGCTTGCCACTGCTTCCGATCCGGCTGCCTCACAATTCTATGCTCCATTTGCCGGCGCTGCAATCGGGGAATTTTTCCGTGATACGGGTCGTGATGCCCTTATCATTTACGATGACCTTTCCAAACAGGCCGTATCATACAGGGAGGTCTCACTTCTGCTTCGTCGTCCTCCAGGGCGTGAAGCATATCCCGGAGATGTTTTCTACCTGCATTCCAGACTTCTTGAAAGAGCAGCAAAAATCATTGAATCAGATGAAGTTGCACAGAAGATGAATGATCTTCCGGAAGTTATCAGACATATGGTAAAAGGCGGCGGATCGCTTACAGCATTACCAATTATTGAAACCCAGGCAGGTGACGTTTCAGCATATATTCCTACCAATGTTATTTCAATCACCGATGGACAGATATTTCTTGAGTCGAGCCTTTTCAACTCCGGTGTCCGTCCTGCAATTAATGTTGGAATTTCAGTATCAAGGGTGGGAGGAAATGCCCAGATTAAAGCTATGAAAAAGATCGCAGGAACCCTGAAAGTTGATCAGGCTCAATATCGTGAACTGGAAGCATTCTCCAAATTTGGTTCCGACCTTGACGCTTCCACTCTGGCAATACTGAACAAGGGAGCTAAAAACGTTGAGATACTTAAGCAAGGTCAGTATGCTCCGATACCAATTGAAAAGCAGATAGCAATTATATATTGCGGAACAATGGGACTTTTAAAAGATGTTCCAATAAATAAAGTGAAGAGTTTCGAAAGCGAATTTATTGAGTTGCTCGAACTTAAACACCAGGATACTCTGGATAGCCTTCGTGAAGGCATACTTAATGATGATATTACTAAAGTTCTGGAAAAAGTTGCTTCGGATTTGGTTATTAAATACCATGTACAATAGGCAGGATAACCCGATAAAATGAATTTTAATGGCTAATTTAAAGGCAATAAGGACAAGGATCACCTCTTTTAAGTCAACCAGGCAGATCACCTCGGCGATGAAAATGGTGTCTGCTGCAAAGTTGCGGAAAGCTCAGGATAAGATTGTGAGACTGAGGCCTTATGCAAATAAATTACATGAACTGCTGGTTGATCTGTCACTAAGCCTTTCAGACTCAGAAGTTGAGAACATTTATGGAAGGGTGTCCGCTCCCGAAAAAGTCCTTATTGTTGTTATCACTTCTAACAGGGGTCTTTGCGGGGCTTTCAATACCAATGTCATAAATGAAACAAAAAGGGTCATTTCAGAAAAATACCCTGAACAGATTAGAAATGGAACCCTGCGGCTTTTAACAATTGGGAGAAAGGGATTTGATTATTTCAGAAAACAGAAAATACCCATGCTTCCGGAACAAAATAATTTGTTCAATGATCTTACATTTGAAAATGTTACACTGGTTACCGAACAGATTATGAATAGTTTCACATCTTTGGAATTCGACCGGGTAGAGCTGATCTATAACCAGTTCAAAAATGCTGCAGTGCAAAATCTTACAAATGAAGTATTTCTGCCTGTTCAGACAGTTCCATCAGTAAAAGTTAAAACAAATCCGGTTGATTACATTTATGAACCGGATCAAGAAGAAATAATAAAAGAGCTAATTCCAAAATCATTAAAAATTCAATTTTATAAAGCAGTTCTTGATTCTTTTGTTGCAGAACATGGCGCAAGAATGACAGCTATGCACAAGGCAACAGACAATGCAACAAGTTTGATCCGCGATATGACACTTCAGTATAACAAGGCAAGACAGGCTGCCATAACAAATCAGATACTCGAAGTTGTAAGTGGCGCAGAAGCGCTTAGAGGTTAAAATTATTTGATTATCAGGTTGTAAAACACCCAAAATGTACACTCAGGCTGATCTGAAAAAATTAGTCAATAAGGCTATTCTAAATCTTTCCTATAACGAGGAAGCTGAAAAACTTAATGATCCTGTTAAGTATATTCTTTCAATCGGTGGAAAAAGATTAAGACCNNCCTACAGTGCATAGCAAATGGAACCTTAACCAGGCAGTTCTGTCGGGTGATGTAATGGCATTTATTGCAAATGAATGTTTTTTACAAACGCCTCCACAGTACCTGCTAAAAGTTTTTAAAGTGTTTAATAAGGCTGCTATTGAAGTATGTGTAGGTCAGCAGCTTGACATAGATTTTGAAAAAGCAACTATAGTTTCGCACGAGGAATACCTGCGTATGATCGAGCTGAAAACCGCGGCGCTTCTGGCCGCTTCAGCTAAAATAGGTTCTATCATAGGTGGTGCGGATGATAAGGATTCTGACCTGCTTTATGAGTTTGGAAGAAACCTGGGTCTGGCATTCCAGATTCAGGATGACCTACTGGATATTTATGGAGATGTTAAAGTATTCGGCAAAATTGTGGGAGGAGACATCATCTCCAATAAAAAAACCTTTATGCTTGTGAAAGCCCTGGAAATTGCATCAATAGAACAGGCAAAACAACTACATGAACAATTTGCCTTGAAAGAATTTGACCCGGAAATCAAAGTAAAGAAAGTTGTTGATTTATATGATCAGCTGAATATTAAGAATATTTCGGAAAGACTGGCTACTGATTATATTAATACTGGCTTCAGCCTGCTTGAAAAAATAGGTGTAATTAATGAGAGAAAAACAGAGCTGGTTAATATTGCCAACTCGCTTATAGGAAGAGATAGCTGATCTGTAATATATCGGTATTTTCGTGCTTCTTCATCCAGTCAATATCCAAAAGCATTCCTTTATTCGGCATAAACTGACTATATTGTTTATAGGTTTGGTTAATTATCTTTTACCTGATTGGAAGAGATAATTATTCTGTTTTTTCCAACTGGTGTTTTTTCTTCTTGTCAATTTTCAGGAGTACTCCCGCGTTAATTATAAACTGGTTATACCTGCCGTTGAAAACATATTTTGCTTCTCCGTAGATATCGAATTTTTCAGTTATTTTGATAAAAGTCCCCGCTCCAAGATTAATCCCCGGTGCATTATCGCTCTCTTTAGATGCAGGGAGTCCCTGAGACGAATATTTATTATTTGCAAAAATTATATCAAGTCCGGCCAGACCATAGAATTCAAACCTGTCAGGGGCGTTTAGAAGGTAGTGGCCATCTATATCAAACATAATTGAAGATATTGTTTGTTTCGATACCTGGTTTTCAGTTATATGCGGAAAGAAAAAAGTAAAAGAGGGAGAAATATAAAAAGGTTCACGTATCTTATAGATGCTTTTAAATGAGATTCCAAGAGGACCGCTCTTGTTTTCAGTTAATGATTGTTCATGAAACCGGAACCCACTGCTAAGTGCCAAACCAACACCTATGTTTGTAAACTGACCATTTGCCCTTGTAAGCAGAGATACAATTAAAAGGAATGTCACAAAAAGCTTTTTCATGAACTGGTTTTTATTTTAATTGATATCTGACTTCATAGGTTATAACAATAAAGATAAATAAATGAAACATAGGACAAAAAGAATCTGAAAAAGAATTTAAAAAAGAAATAATCGTGAAAACTTAAATCGGTTTTCAATAATAAGTTATTTTAAATAGATAAATATCAATTATTTAATAACATGAACTCACCCCAACCCCTCTCTGCTTCGCAAATAGGGGCAAATCACTGCACTCCCCCTTCTTTTGCCTGCAAGAGAAGGGGGTTCGGGGGGATGAGTACATGAAGAACGTGGCGTCTTCGCTAAAATTACCTGCCAGGCAATTTTTTGACGCTCGGCCCTCTTGGGGGAAAATGAAAAGTGGTAAAAGTCTGGGGGAAAAAGCATAAATTTGTTACATAAATCCGGAAGTATAATACTGTCGGCGGATGAGGGATCTCATTAATCTATACATATTTTATCAAAAACTCTTCTTTTTGTCAAAACTTAATTTATAGGAACATTAGTCGGGTTGAAACACAAAAATTATTAATTTTGTCTCTTCTTGAAAATTTTAAATAAATAACTTAAATATATGTCACAGAATACCGGGAAAATCAGCCAGATCATCGGACCTGTGGTTGATGTTACTTTTGAAAAGCAGGGTTTAGAAATGCCTGACATTTATGATGCACTCGAAATAAAGAGAGATGACGGCACTCATCTTGTTGTTGAATGTCAGCAGCATATAGGTGAAAGAACAGTCCGGACAATCGCCATGGATTCTACAGACGGTCTTTGCAGAGGAATGGATGTTGTTGCGACCGGATTGCCAATTACGATGCCTATCGGTGAACAGATCAGGGGCCGTCTTATGAATGTTACAGGAGAAGCTATAGATGGAATAGGTTTTCTCGATAAGAAAGGGGGATACCCTATTCACAGGAAACCACCTAAGTATGAAGATCTTTCAACAGAAAAAGAGGTATTGTATACAGGGATTAAAGTAATTGACCTTATTGAACCTTATTCAAAAGGGGGTAAAATTGGTCTCTTTGGTGGTGCAGGAGTAGGGAAAACTGTTGTCATCCTTGAACTGATCAATAATATTGCCAAAGCATATTCCGGATTATCTGTATTTGCAGGTGTCGGTGAAAGAACAAGGGAAGGTAATGACCTTCTCCGCGATATGCTTGAAGCAGGNNTTTGGACAGATGAACGAACCTCCCGGAGCAAGAGCAAGAGTTGCCCTTTCAGGTCTATCCGTTGCGGAGTATTTCAGGGATGGTGACGAAAAGAGCGGTGGAAGAGATATTCTGTTTTTTATGGATAATGTTTTCCGGTTTACCCAGGCAGGTTCTGAAGTTTCAGCCCTTCTGGGCAGGATGCCTTCTGCAGTTGGTTATCAGCCGACTCTTGCGACTGAAATGGGTATCATGCAGGAACGTATTACCTCAACCAAACACGGATCAATTACCTCGGTTCAGGCTGTATATGTGCCGGCCGATGACCTTACCGACCCTGCTCCGGCTACAACATTCTCCCATCTTGATGCTATAACCGTTTTAAGTAGAAAAATTTCTGAACTTGGTATATATCCTGCTGTGGATCCCCTTGATTCAACCTCCAGGATACTTACGACAGAGAACGTTGGTGAAGCTCACTATAATTGTGCACAAAGAGTAAAAGAGTTACTGCAGCGTTATAATGAGCTGCAGGATATTATTGCCATTCTTGGTATGGATGAACTTTCCGAGGAAGATAAGCTGGTTGTTCACCGTGCAAGAAGGGTACAGCGATTTCTTTCACAACCCTTCCATGTGGCTGAACAATTCACCGGAATAAAAGGTGCACTGGTTTCAATTGAAGATACAATTAAGGGATTCAATATGATTATAGAGGGAAAGGTGGACCAGTATCCCGAATCGGCATTTATGCTGGTTGGTACTATCGAAGATGCTATTGAAAAAGGTGAAAAAATACTTGCTCAATCAAAATAATTGGCTTGTTACGAAACTTCTGCTTATTAAAAAGTTGTAATGAAAATAGAGATTATAACACCTGACAAAAAAATTTTTGAAGGGGAAATTAAATCGGTCAGGGTTCCGGGGAAAAAAGGATCATTCCAGGTATTAAAGGACCATGCGCCAATTATCTCTACACTCGAAAAGGGTTCAGTCTGGATGGTTGATCAGGAGAACAATGAAATAAAATATGAGATCAGCGGAGGAGTTATTGAAGTAAAAGCAAATAGAATAATTCTTCTTGCAGATTCCGTTAGTTAAGATATATCAAATGACATCTGATGAATTTCGAAAACATGCCCATGAACTCGTTGAATGGATGGCGGGCTATATGGAAAATGTTGAGAACTGGCCTGTCAAATCATCGGTAAAGCCGGGAGAGATATTTAATAAAATTCCTGACAAACCCCCTCAGAATTCAGAATCGTTCGACTCTCTTATGAGGGATTTCAATGAAATTATAATGCCGGGAATAACTCACTGGCAGAATCCTAATTTTTTTGCATTTTTTCCTGCAAACACAAGCCCTGCATCCATACTAGCTGAAATGCTTATTGCTACTCTGGGATCCCAGTGCATGATATGGGAAACCTCTCCTGCAGCAGCAGAGCTGGAAGAAAAAATGATGATCTGGCTGAGGGACATGATTGAGCTGCCTTCTGAATTTGAAGGTGTTATACAGGACTCCGCTTCAACAGCTACTCTGGTTGCAATTCTGACAGCAAGGGAAAAAAGCACAAATTTTTCTGTGAATACCGAAGGTCTCAAAAAATCGGGCAGCCTGAAAGTTTACTGCTCGGAACAGACTCATTCATCTGTTGAAAAGGCTGTTAAAATAAGTGGAATTGGCAACAGAAATCTGGTTAAAATACCGGTCAGAAATGATTTTTCCATGGATCCCCAAAAACTGAAAGAGACAATACTACGGGATAAGAATAGTGGACAAATCCCCTGTTGCGTCGTTGCAACACTGGGAACTACCGGAACATCAGCAATAGATCCGGTAAGAGCAATTGGCGAGATTTGCCACGATAATGATATCTGGCTTCATGTTGATGCCGCAATGGGCGGAACTGCTCTTATTCTGCCTGAATTTCAATGGATGCTTGATGGAAAAGAATACATCGATAGTTTTGTGTTCAATCCTCATAAATGGATGTTTACAAACTTCGATTGTACTGCCTATTTTGTAAAGGATGTACAGACCTTGATCAAAACCTTTGAGATTCTTCCGGAATATCTTAAAACGAGAACCAGAGGAAAAGTAAATGATTACCGTGACTGGGGAGTCCCTCTTGGAAGAAGATTCAGGGCATTAAAACTATGGAGTGTGATCAGAACTTTCGGGGTTAATGGTCTGCGCGATAAAGTAAGAAGTCACATAGCTATTGCTGCAGAACTTTCAGAAATGATCTCTGAAGAACTTGACTTTGAAATACTTGCACCTGTAACTATTTGTGTTGTCTGTTTCCGTTATATTCCTGCCGGACATAGTGAAGATCAGATAAATGCTCTTAATGAAAAGCTGAATCACAAGCTTAACGATTCCGGAAAATTATATCTGAGCCATACAGTTTTAGATGGCAGGTATACATTAAGAATGGTTACAGCTCAGACAAACGTAACTATAGACCATGTTCGGAAAGCCTGGTTTCTGATAAAGGAGACAGCACGTAGTCTTATCTCCTGAATTGTCTACATCTGCCTTTTTCCGAAAATCATCCCGAATATATTTATGTTGAACAGGAATTCGACAGAGGGTGGTTCATTTGCATTTTTCCATGCTGACTGAACTCCGGCGGAAATCATATAAGGTATCCTGAGAACATGAAAATCTGCCATCAATTCAAATCCAAATGATCTGAGAGATTGTTTATCAGAATTCTTATAAAGAGGAGAGAGTCCTTCTGCAGAGTATTGATAAATTGAATTGCCGGGTCCTTCTTCATAATCATAAAACAAATCTGTACGGATCCTCTTGAGATAAAGAAGACTTGAAACATTGAAGTCAGGATATACAAGCGGCATTGCATAATCCAATGAAAGAAAATTAAGTTTAGTTAAAATGAGATTGTTATAACCACGAGGGAGTGACGAAAAGTTTCCATATAAAAATTCTGCATGATCCTGTTTTTCAGTTTCGAACCTGATTTTTATGCTATTATTAGGGATAAAACCAGGAAAATAAAATGCTGTTTTTAAAGATATGTCTGATCCATAAATTGACTTATCGAAAGGNNAAATATATTGGTTTTTATAATCGGCTGAAAGAGAGGGCTGCAGATACTCCGAGAAACTGCCTGATGAAAACTGAAGAGGCAAGGAAACAGTATTTATAAAACTTAAGCCTGGCCGGATTACAGAAGGATTAGCAATATTTTCTCCCATTTTGATTATTTCCGGCAGGGTGCCATAATCGAGTTGCGATTCAAAAACCGGATACCATCCCTGCCATGTTATCCTTGAATGAACGATGTTGCGTTTGTCTGCCGAATATTCATAACCCAAAGTTGAGATAAAGGTACTCAACGTATTCTGCGTCATGATAGAAACACCTGGTCTGATATTCGTCGGATCGACACTTAACTGTTCAATATCTGCGTAAAATGGCATCCAGCTGTGAAACCTGAAAAGATGCTGCCATTTTCTGTAAGGTTCAGGTGTATATTCTTTGCTGACATTCTCAGTATCTGAAGGAGTCTTTATATTAAATCTGTTGATGAGGAAAGCTGAAGATTTTTCTTTCTCTTTTATGGCTCCATATGTTGATTGAACCGGAGCCAGGCAGATATTGTTCCCCAGTGAGGTATAATCACTGAAAATAAAATTATTTCTGCCCTGACTGACATCAATTGTCCCGTATCTTGAACGAGTAAGCTGTTCTGTTTTCCTATCCGGAGTCAGGAGATAGACATTATCTGTCCCCGATGATGAACTTATAAAAAAGAGGGAATCATTCCTCAGGAATGAAGACTGAAGATCATTTCGCGCGGCATCAATAAGCGTCTCCCATTCCATGCTGTTCATTTTGAATGACATAACTCCTTCACCGGCTCCTGCCAGGAAAATAAAAGTCAACTTTTTCCCGTCAGCGGACCACTCAGGATGCTGAAGATAGACGTTATCTGGAGTATGGACAGACTGAATGATAGCTTGGGTCTTTGCATCAATCAGGACAAGGCTGTTAATATTGCTGATAGTATTTTCCACGGCAGCAATCTTATTCCCGTCAGGGGACAAAGATGCGGCAAGATATCGCGATTTCCGGGCAAGTCTTATTATCGTGCCGCTTTTAATATCCATCAGTTTAATAACCGAATATTCCCTGTTTTCCCATCGCGGATCGGCATATGTTTCAACCCAGACCAATTTTCTTTTTGCATAAGAGATAAACATAGGGTATATCTGTCCAGGGATATGTATCCTTTTCTCTTTCTTTTTTGCCGGATTAATAAGTACAAATGATGCCGGGAGGGATAATGATGTCTTTATTGCAATAATACTGTCCTTACCGGCATATACAGGGGAATAGTAATCAATATATCGTCCCTGTTTGTCAGGATTGGCAACTTCATAATTAACCGGGTTGTTTTTGGAAACATCCTTTGTCCAGATAGTCCTGAGAGTATCGTAAGTTTCCTTCCAAAGGGATTTCTTATTAAGGCCGTAGTCTCTTGAAAGACTTATGTTTACGGGATTAAGAGTGAAAGGCTGTTCACCTGTGAACTTAAGCACTTTATTCCAGATCTGCAGATCGTTTTTAGCCAGTGCCAGGGTCACCATCTGATAACCATATTCATAATAATCAGGAACAAAATCCTTGTATGAACCATTAAGGATCTTATCGTAGTTATAGTGTTTCTTATCATCAACAATAAGTGCTTTAAGCTGTTTCTGGAATGAAGGAGTACGGCCTCTGCCCGATGGTGTAAGAGCTGATTCGGAAAAAACGGCATCACCCTCCAGGAACCATGAAGGCAGAAGTGAAGCGACAACTCCCGTGAACTGTTCCCCCAAGAAAAACGACATCACCTTTGAAAAACCCTGATTCAGCGATTCCATCTGAAGGACATGAGTAAGTTCATGAACTGCCAGTTGTGTTTCCGGGGCCAGCGGAATTGTGTTCTGATCAGGAGTGGGATACAATTCAATTCTTCTCGGGGCCCATGCGACATAACCATTTGACTGAATGGAATAATTATGAATGACAACCGGCAGAGTGAATTTTTTATCAGGAAAAAGTGACAAAAGTTTTGAGTATGCCTCGCTAAGTTCTTTTGCATACAAAATTCCACCGGGGCCGTATTTCTCAGGATAAATGACAGTGAATCTTCCTGTTTTTATCTGTTCCCACTTAAGAGATGCCGGATCCTGGCCTGTCTGATAATACTGTGCAGTTACNNTGAGCGATAAACTGTTCACAATGGCATGAAAAAAATAAGTATTTTCAGCAACTGAAATTACAAGAGATTTTCTATAGATAAAGATGTCAGGAAATGAAGAATTACAGATTGATTAATAACATATCAGGATGGGCCGTGTTTATTGTTGCAGCGGTTACCTACCTGATGACAATTGAACCGACCGCAAGCCTCTGGGACTGTGGTGAATTTGTTGCTTCCTGTTTTAAACTTGAAGTCGGTCATCCTCCCGGAAATCCTGTCTTTATGATAATGGGCCGTTTTTTCACTCTTTTCGCCGGAGGAAATATCTCAAAAGTTGCGCCAATGGTCAATTCCATGTCGGCACTTGCGAGTGCTTTTACGATACTTTTTCTTTTCTGGACAATTACGCACCTCGCAAAGAAAATCATTATAAAGAATGAAAGTCAATATAATACAGGGAGGGTCATTTCAGTTATGGCTGCAGGTATCGTCGGAGCTGTAGCTTATATCTTCTCAGATTCGTTCTGGTTTTCTGCAGTTGAAGGAGAAGTATATGCATCATCGGCTTTTTTTACAGCGCTTGTTTTCTGGGCAATCCTTAAATGGGAAGATGTAGCCGACGAACAATATGCCGACAGATGGATAATTCTGATAGCATTCCTGATAGGCCTTTCAATTGGTGTTCATCTTCTTAACCTGCTTACACTTCCGGGAATAGTCCTGGTTTACTATTTTAGGAAATTCGAATTTTCCTGGAAAGGATTTTCAATTTCATTAATTACTTCAATAGTATTTTTATCATTATTGATGTATGGAATAATGCCGGGTGTTGTAACCATTTCTTCAAAATTCGACTGGTTTTTCATGAATACTCTTGGACTTCCTTCAAACAGCGGGATGATTTTCCATGTAATTCTTGTTGTGGTCCTGTTTATTTTTGCCGTTAAATTCTCATTTTCATCAGCAAATAGAGTAAAAAACGGAGTTTTTGCCATAGGAGCCCTTTTCTTTACCGGGATATGGGTAATCTCCGGTTCAGCAGTTCTTAATATACTGGCGCTTCTGATAATATCCGGTGTCATTTGGTATCTGGCAGGAAAAAGCAGAACAACACTTAACACATTGCTTACAGCTATAATAGTTATCCTCATAGGATATTCTGCGAATGCGATTATTGTGATAAGATCTTCTGCAGGTACTCCTTTGAATGAAAACAATCCTTCAAATCCATTTAACCTTCTCTATTTCCTGAACAGAGAGCAATATGGTGAACGGCCATTATTTAAAGGGCCTTATTATAATGCGCCAGTAACAGATTATAAAGACGGAAAACCTAAGTATGCTCTTGAAAATGGAAGGTACATCATTACCGGCCATAACCTTGAACGCATCTACGATCCCAGATTTATTACTCTTTTCCCAAGAATGTGGAGCGATCAGCCTGAACATAAGGAAGTTTACGAACAATGGGGAAGGATTAAGGGAATACCCATGCAGGTTACTGATCAGGCGGGGAATAAGAAGGTCCTGAAGAAACCAACATTCAGAGAAAACCTTCGGTTTATGTTCTCATACCAGTTTGGTTATATGTATTTCAGATATTTTATGTGGAATTTTTCCGGTAAACAAAATGACACCGAGGGAAACGGTGGGATAGTAAACGGGAACTGGATCACCGGCCTTAAATTTCTGGACGAACCCAGACTTGGAACATCCGATTTGCCGGGAAATCTGAAAACCGACCCCTCAAAGAACAAGTACTATCTTTTACCATTTATTCTGGGTCTTGCCGGGATGTTTTATCAGCTTAACCGTGATAGAAAGAACTGGGGAATAATTCTTTTACTGTTTGTGATGACGGGAATAGCAATTGTGGTATATCTTAACCAGTCTCCAAACCAGCCAAGGGAAAGGGATTATGCATATGCAGGGTCATTTTACTTTTTTTCAGTATGGATAGGTATGGGAGTGCTTGCACTGTTCGAGGGCATATCTAAACTTACCAGTGAGAAGATTGCTGCACCGGTTGCCGGATTACTCTGTTTTATTGCAGTACCTGCACTAATGGGTGCAGAAAACTGGGATGATCATAACCGTTCCGGACGATACCTGGCACGCGATGTTGCATTCGACTATCTGAATTCCTGTGCCCCTGATGCTATCCTTTTTACAAATGGGGATAATGACACTTTCCCTTTGTGGTATNNCATACGGATCCGCTCCTCTTCCCGTTACATTACCGGTAAAAAAATATTACGATGGGATTAATAATCAGATCTTCATTGTTGAAAGAACAAAAGACCCGGTCGATATTTCAACGATTATTGATTTTGTAAAAAGCGATAATAAGGCGACAAAAGTACAGGTTTCCTCTACAGAAATACTGGATATTATTCCATCGCGGACAATCAGAATTCCTATTGATAAAGCAAAAGTGCTTGTCTCGGGAACTGTTAAACCCGAAGATGCGGATAAGATTGTTCCGTATATTGATATTAAACTCAAGGGCAATTCAATACTGAAAAGCCAGCTAATTATTCTTGATATTCTGGCACATAATAACTGGGAACGCCCTATATATTTTGTTACCGGATATCATAATGATGCCTTGGGTCTTGAAGAATATTTTCAGCTGGAAGGGCTTGCTTATCGTTTGGTACCTATAAAATCTCAAAACAAAAGCTGGCTTGATTACGGACGGATTGATACTGATATTTTGTACCAGAATATGATTAAGAAATTTGTATGGGGAGGTGCAAATAAGAAAAATATAGATATTGATTATAACCACCAGCGAACAATTATTGTTGTTAAAGCCAGACTTAACTATGCAAGGCTCGCAAAAGCTCTGGCTGCAGAGGGGAAAAATGAAAAGGCAATTGAAACGCTTAATTTTTGTATGGAGGCGCTCCCTCTTGAAAAAATCCCCTACGATCCCTATATGGCTGATATAGTTGAAGCTTACTTTGCAGCCGGGGCCACAGAGAAAGCAGTTGAAATGACCAATGCTTTTTGCGATTACTATTATAAGAGACTTGATTATTTCCTGAAGCAAAAACCTTTTATTATCAACTCTGCTGAGTTTGAGATTCAGACGGCTATTCAGTACACGTCTAAAGTTGCGAAGGCTTGTACAGCAAACGGGAAACAGGAAATGGGTGAAGAAATTAGCAAAAAACTGGAGAGTTACTATACCAATTACGTAAAAACGATGCCGCCTGCAGGGAAATAAAAGATAAATATTGCGGTGCTCTGCACCTTTATGTTTGTTTTTCCGATCCATTCCTACAAATATTTCGTGGCTCTGCCGCTTAGCTGAATGTTTCGTAAAGTATCCGGGATCGCACAATAGTACGTAGTACTGACGAATTATTATGAATGGAAGAGGTGCAGAGCACCGTAATATTTGTAGAAGAGTAGAAGAGTGATAACAACAGGAAATAGAGGTGCAGAGCACCGGAATATTTAATAATAAATACCTATAAATTAGGATTTTATAAGATATTGTAAGAAATGTCAAAACAGGAAGGTGAGAGAAACAGATCAGTAAGAATGGGGTATGGTAATGCCCGATTTCAGGTATTTATCGAGGAGGAAAAAGATTTTTTCAGGATAGATGGGTTTTAAAACATACTCATTGCATCCGGCTATATAAGCCTCTGTTTTTGCCTGTTCAGAAGAGTAGGCAGTAATCATAATAACCGGTGTACTTTTTCTGTCTTTCCTGAAGATTCTTATACATTCGATCCCGTTGATCAACGGGACAAGAAAATCCATAAATACAAGGTCGATTGTTTTGTCACCCTGAGCTAAATAATCAACAAACTCTTTTCCGGTATGAAATATTATAACCTCAGCACCCGAATTTTTCAGCAATGTTTCATAATACCTGATCGAAGGCAGGTCATCCTCAACAATAACTATATTCTTGCCTNNCATATTTACACAATTATTAACATTTTATCAACACAATTCCCAATATGATGTTAAGAGAGATTTGGTTACTTAAATTAATTTGTGCAAATTCGTATTAATAAATCCTCGATATCATGTTAAGACATATTCGTTTTATCAGAGTTTCGTTACTTTCTTTGGGATTGATGTTTTTGATCAATTATACCTTTGGACAGGCAGGTATAAATAACGGTACAAGGGCTGTTTTTATTTTTGACATTGCAAAGTATATTGATTATGGACCGGGTTTCGCAGATTCATCTGTTTTCAGAATTGGCATACTTGACAAAGATGTTCCATTGTTTTTCGAAATGGGAAACATGAGAAAAACAAGAACAAAGATCCAGGATAAACCGGTAGAGATTGTTAAATTCAACTCTGAGAGTAAGATAACTTACACCCAGGTATTATATGTTAATAAAGCAAACGGCTTCAATTTGAATAAAGTCAGAGCAGCTATCGAGAAACATCAGACCCTGCTGATGACCGAGGGTTATGAATTCAGGGAATCGATGATAAATTTTATTGGAGTTGAAGGAGAAATGCCAAAATACAGCGTTAATGAAGACATGATAAATAAAGCCGGGATGAAAGTAAATTCCAATATGCTGTTTCAGGCTGTAAAAACCAAGGAGGACTGGGAAAATCTCTTTGGTAAGGCAAGCGAACAGATTGTAATACAAAGAGATACCATTCGTCAGCAATTGGACTTGATTAATACCCAGAAAACTGAAATTCTTCATCAAAAAGCTCTTCTTGACAGTCTCGATAAAGAGATAACTGCAAAGGTGAAAACACTTAACGAGAAACAAAAAGTTCTTGAGAAACAGTTTGTTCAGATAAGCAAACAACAGGGAGAAATTTCTGTCCAGAAACAGACAATAGTTGTTCAGCAGAATGAAGTTCAGATTCAAAAGGATACCCTGGAAAGACAAAAGGGAAAGATTACAGTTCAGTTAGCCAGGATAGATGATCAACTGAAAAAGATTTCAGACCAGGACAGCAAGATAAAAGTTCAGCTTGAAGCTATTGAAAAACAAAAACTGGTACTTTATTTTGTTCTTCTGGCCCTTCTCCTGGTCAGTTTCCTCGGTTATTATATCTACAGGGGTTACAGGATAAAAAAAGAGGCAAATATTAAGCTTGAGGAAAAGAACAGGACAATTTCAATGCAGAAGGATGAAATTGAAAAGCAAAGAGACCTTGCTGCTGCCCAGAGAGATCAGATAGGCTACCAGAAAAGGCATATCGAAGATAGTATCATGTATGCCAAGAGGATACAGACTGCATTGATTCCATCCCTTGAACTTTTCAGTGATAAGCTTGAACACTTCGTGCTTTATAAACCTCTCGCGATTGTCAGTGGTGATTTTTACTGGGTGAGCGCACAATCCAATCCTCAGGTAATAATATCAGCCGACTGCACCGGCCATGGAGTTCCCGGGGCATTCATGAGTATGCTTGGAGTGACACTGCTCAACGAAATTATTAATGGCAAGCATATTCTGATGCCCGACCAGATAATTGAAAATCTGCGTCAGGGAATAATAAAGTCTTTAAAGCAGGTTGCTGAAGAGGACAGTATTAAGGACGGGATGGATATTGCCGTGTGTGTGGTTGATTTCGATAAAAATATTTTATGGTACGCCGGAGCAAATAGTCCGTTGTATCTGGTAAGAGGAGGGGAGCTTACTCATTACAGAGCCGATAAAATGCCTGTAGCAATTCATTATAGGATGGAGCCTTTCACCCTTCATAAAATAGATATTCAGAAAGGGGATGCTTTCTATATTTTCTCAGATGGTTTTGCCGATCAGTTTGGCGGGCCAAAGCAGAAAAAATTCATGTCGATGCAACTCAGGGAAACACTTGTAGCTATGGCAGGGATGCCAATGCTTCAGCAGGGGGAAAGGCTTAATGAAATATTTGAAGGCTGGCGTGGCGACAGCCCCCAGATTGATGATGTGACTTTAATCGGGGTGAGGTATTGATTATCTGCAGACCCATTTGGTTGTGATACCACCTACAGTAACATCAGATGTTGCTTCTATCCCAAGTAATGTTGCACCACATTCTTCTGTTTCACTACCTGCTGTCAATAAGTTTCCACCTGAATCATATGTATTTTGAGCACAGGCTTTACAATCCTTCTGGCATGACGTAAATGACAATGTAACAAAAACAAATCCGGCTGCATAAATTAATATCCTTTTCATACAGATTATTTTATAAACAAAGATACTAAAACTCTTCTTTTTAAAGTAAAGAATTTTTATAAATGGGGACACATAAAAAATATTATAAGTATCGGTTCTCAATAATAAGTNNNTTTTGCCTGCAAGAGAAGGGGGTTCGGGGGGATGAGTACATGAAGAACGTATAAATGATTTAGTCTATTATTATTCATTCCTGATAGTCATATAAAATAATAATCAGGATGATGCAACGATTCTTTAAAATGCCAGTCATTTGAGCAGGAATGAAAATATNNACTTGGTCTGATTGCAGCAGTTGCCGTTTTCTTTGCTCTGAATTTTGCGAGAAGTCAGGTTGGGGATGATGCGGTGGCAAATGGGGTATTGAAATTGTTATCAATCAGTCTTCCTCTTCTGATAGGGTTTCTATCAACACTTGGCCTCGTCGGAGGTATAGGGCTTTTTACTTATCAGCCATGGGCAAGATACCTGGTGATTGTTGTTGCCGCACTTGGCTGTCTTAACATACCGATAGGAACACTTAAGGGGGTTTATACTCTGTGGGTATTACTGCAGGATGAAACCGTAAAACTGTTCGAAAAGAAATAAAATTTTAAAATTTTTTGAGTAGAGACGCCCAATTTGAGCGTCTCTACGTATTTTTGCCAGGTAATTAACTTTAATGTTATGGCTGACGACAATAAAATCATTTTTTCTATGTACAGGGTGGGGAAATCATTTCCTCCTCACAGACAGGTGCTTAAAAACATTTCTTTGTCATTCTTTCTGGGCGCCAAGATCGGGATAATCGGTTTGAACGGATCGGGGAAATCAACTCTTCTGAAAATTATTGCAGGCATGGAAAAGGAATACCAAGGGGAAGTTACCTTTCTTCCGGGTTATTCAGTGGGACATCTTTCACAGGATCCGTTGCTTGAAGAAAATCGCAGTGTAAGAGAAATAGTTGAGGAGGGGGTGAAGGAAACTATGGAGATTATCAAGGAATTCGAAAAGATAAACAACAGCTTTGGCGAACCGGAAGTATATGAGAATACCGATAAAATGCAGCAACTTATGGACAGGCAGGCTGTGCTCCAGGAGAAGATTGACTATTCTGACGGCTGGAATATAGAACATAAACTGGAACGTGCAATGGATGCCCTGCGGTGTCCCGATGGTAACGCGAAGGTAAATGTCCTTTCAGGGGGAGAACGACGAAGAGTGGCCTTATGCCGCTTATTATTACAGCAACCTGATATACTTCTTTTGGATGAACCAACAAACCACCTCGATGCCGAATCGGTTCAATGGCTTGAAACCACACTTAAACAATATAACGGAACAGTAATCTGTATTACTCACGACCGTTATTTTCTTGATAATGTCGCCGGATGGATACTGGAACTGGATCGTGGGGAAGGAATACCCTGGAAAGGCAACTATTCTTCGTGGCTTGAACAGAAAGCAAAAAGGCTTGAATCGGAGGAAAAAGGGAATGTTAAAAGGAGAAAAATACTTGAGCGCGAGCTTGAATGGGTAAGAATGTCGCCCAAGGCACGCCATGCCAAATCAAAAGCAAGATTAGGCGCTTATGAAAACCTTCTTAATCAGGATGTGAAACAAAAGGAAGATAAACTTGAAATATTTATCCCTAACGGACCCAGGCTTGGTGATAAAGTTATTGAGGCCAGATCCGTTACAAAATCGTTTGATGACAAATTGCTTTTTGAAGGGCTTGAATTCAGCCTGCCTCCAAACGGAATTGTTGGTGTTATCGGTCCCAATGGCGCCGGAAAAACAACTCTCTTCAGGATGATAATGGGACAGGAAGAGGCGACGAATGGGACATTTAAAATAGGTGAAACTGTTACACTCGGATATGTTGACCAGGCACATTCAGCAATTGATCCCGCCAAAACTGTCTATGAAGTTATATCAGGAGGTCAGAACGATGTAATGGTAGGAAACCGGCTGGTGAATGCCAGAGCATACGTTGCCCGTTTTAACTTCACAGGAGCCGATCAGGAAAAGAAATGTGGTGTCCTGTCAGGAGGAGAGAGAAACAGGCTTCATCTTGCTCTTACATTGAAATCAGGGGCAAATGTTCTTCTTCTCGATGAACCAACAAACGATATAGATGTTAATACTCTGAGAGCCCTGGAAGAGGGTCTTGAGAATTTTGCAGGATGTGCCGTTATTATTTCACACGACAGGTGGTTCCTCGACCGGGTTACAACACATATGCTGGCTTTTGAAGGTAATTCAAAAGTTGTATGGTTCGAGGGAAATTATTCCGACTATGAAGAGAATTATAAAAAGCGGGTTGCTGATACAACTCCGGCAAGGATAAAGTATAAGAAGTTAGTGTAGGAAAGCGCAGGGCGCAGAGCTCAGAGATAAAGGGTTTATGTGTTTGGCTACATAGAAAAGATAAGGAGATTGCTTCGTCGCTTCGCTCCTCGCAATGACAGGGCAAGTAATAATAATTTTGTCCGGGAGCTGAATGAATTTAAGTCAAATGCTCGGTCATTGCGAGGAGCGAAGCGACGAAGCAATCCTATAATCACATCTGTATATTCCGATAACCGAAGAATGATTAAAAAGTAAATATTAGATTTGCAGTTTATAAAACGTGTTGAACGATCAGTTATGAAGAATAAGAAACTAAAGAATATTCCCAAATCAATCTTCTCTTCTCTCTTTTTTATATTCCTTTTTGTTTCAGGATATGCAGTAGTGCCAGCGAGAGATTCTTTGAATATACCTTCATTTGGCAAAGTTCATATTTATAACCGCACGACCACACCTCAGAATGTAATTGTAATGATTTCAGGAGATGAGGGCTGGAAATCGGGGGTTATCGGTTTTTCTCAGACATTCTCTGATATGAATTCTCTGGTAATCGGTGTCGATATTCTGCAATATTTTAAGTATCTCAGGGAACAGACAGATGAATGTTATAATGTTGCTGCAGATTTTGTGCAACTGGCGACAGTTATAGAAAAGAAATATGATTTTCCTGATTATATGCCTCCGGTAATTATGGGATATTTAAGCGGGGCAACACTTGTTTATGGTATATTGGCGCAGGAGAGGTCAGGGACATTTATAGGTGGGATTTCGGTTGGTTTTTGTCCCGACATTGAGCTTCCTAAAATGCTTTGTGAGATTAATGGTTTGACTGTAACAACTGATGTTCCGGGGAAACGATATATTCTTCAGCCCGATGATAAACTCGAAAATCCATGGATAGTACTTAACGGGAAGTTGGATAAGATATGCAATTATGTGGCAGTTGTGGATTTTGTGTCAAAAACGAAGGGGGCGGAATTAATCACTTTGCCGAAAGTCGGTCATGGCTTTTCAAAGTGGAGCGATTTTATGCCTCAATGGAAGGATGCCTATAGCAGGTTAGTCACAAGATATGAAAAAGAGAAACCTGCAAAGGTGGAAGTAGGGCAGGTTAAGAACCTCCCGGTAGTTATTACAAATTCAAAAATTCAGGACCGGCAGGCTCCGATCGCCCTGTTGATTTCAGGCGATGGCGGTTGGTATGGTTTTGAGCAGTCAATTGCCGATAATCTTGCAAAACAGGGAATTCCGACAGTTGGTTTGGATTCAAAAAAATATTTCTGGAGACGACGTACACCAGAAGAAACTGCATCAGACATAGCTAAAACTCTTAATTTTTACGGGCAAGAATGGGGCCGGACGAAGTTTGTTCTTGTAGGTTATTCTTTAGGCGCCGAAATTGTTCCATTTATAGTAAACAGGTTACCTGAAGAGACAAAATCAAAGGTTGAATCAGTAGTACTCTTATCTCCCGCAACAACTACTGACTTTGAGATACATATTTCAAATATGCTGGGTATGGGCAACAGGCAGAATACCTATCACACTATCGATGAGATCATCAAAGCGCAGAGCATACCGACCCTGATAATTTTCGGTGATGGGGAGAAAACAGAGATCCCTGCATTATTGAGCAAGACTTCAGTAGTAATCAGAAAAATACCAGGGGATCATCATTATAAATTTAACCTGCCATTGATCATGCAGACAATGAAAGATAATAAAGCGTTCTGAAAATCGTACCTTTGGATTGGTTTGTCAATTTTTTAATAACAGGAAATGCTATTCGGAGTAGACTTGAAAATGGAAATGGTAACTTTGACTAACATTCTATGATTAAAGAGAACTCATCAAGATCCATCCGGAATTTTTTTAAAGAAAAGGTCTTTATATTTCTTAATGAAAATGCGAGGCTCATTACCCAGTTTCTTTTTACTGCCCTGTTTATAATCCTGGCTGCATGGTTTACATTTCATCAGAAGCGTGAACTGTTGCATGTGAGGGATCTACTTTCTGAAGCAAACAGATACTGGGTAATTATCGGTTTGGCTCTGGTACTCTTTTATATATTTATTCAGGGCGCGATGTACGTCACATCTTTCGCTTCAATTAACACAAAACTGAACCTCTGGGATGCAATTATTCTTTTTCTCAAACGCAATTTCATCAGTGTTTTTCTGCCGGCAGGTGCAGTTTCATCCCTGGTATTTTTCAGCAATGAGATAGAAAAAAAAGGGATTACCAGAACACAGGTCTATTTTGCGTCTTCCATTTATGCCTTTGTCGGAATTCTATCTGTCGTTATTGTGGCAATACCGGCTTTCCTGTTTGTTGTATCAGGAGGAGGCATAGGTATGAGTAAATGGTACGCGCTTGCAGCAGTTATTGCTATTCTGTTATTATTTGTTTTTGCATATTATTCCCTTTTAAAAAAGGGGAAACTTTACTATTGGATCTTAAAGATTTACCCTAAAGCGGAACTCTTCATTGAGGACCTGAAAAACAATAAAATAAACCAGAAACAATTTGTTTATACTGTATTAATCTCTGTCCTGATAGAGTTTGTGGGAATCGCTCATGTCTATATATCGATGATAGCTTTGAATTTTACACCATCGGTTTCAACTGCCATCATAGCGTATATTGTTGTAGTAATATTCCTGATTATATCGCCATTTCTTCGTGGGCTTGGGGCGATTGAGGTTTCAATGGTTTATGTTCTTACCCGTTCCGGATTCACCAATGCAGATTCAATAGCAATAACTCTTCTTTTCAGGTTTTTCGAATTCTGGCTACCTCTTTTTACTGGAGTTGTGAGCTTCCTGTTAAAGGTTGATAAACTTATAATGCGGATTTTCCCGGCAGTTTTAATCTTTATTCTTGGTATTGTAAATATCATATCGGTTTTAACGCCTGCACTTCCTGAAAGACTAAGGTTGCTGAAAGACTATATGCTCGTTGATTTTGTGAGCTTTTCAAACAGCTTTGTTTTTATTGCAGGGCTGTTTCTGCTGGTTACGGCAGCTTTTATGTTAAGAGGATTACGAACAGCATGGTGGTTTGCAGTAGCTCTGAGTATTATCTCAATTTTTGGAAATATTGCCAAAGGTATCGATTATGAAGAAGCTACAATAGCATTTCTGATTGTTGGTTCACTGATAGCTACAAGAAAACAATACCATGTAAAAACAAATCCAAAGCTGGGAACAGTTGGATTACAAACTGCCGTGTTAAGTATGGCTGCTGTAATGTTATATGGCGTGATTGGATTCTATTTCCTCGATAAAAGGCATTTTCATATAGACTTCAATATTTTTCAATCCTTCCGGTATACACTTCAGAACTTTTTTCTTATTGGCAGCAATGATCTTATCCCGCATGATGCTTTTGCCCGTGATTTTATCTACATGATCAAGATCAGCGGTTTTGCGTCGATCTCATTTTTAATCTACTCACTTGTAAGGCCTTATGTCTTCAGAATTACACCAACAGTTGAGGAGATATCAAGGGCAAAATCACTGACTCAACAATTTGGAAATTCCGCTCTCGATTTTTTTAAAACATATTCAGATAAATTTATTTTTGCGCCTTCCGAAATTAATGCATATATCTCCTACCGGGTCAACAGAAATTTTGCTGTGGTTCTTGAAAATCCTGTGGCTGAAAACAGTGAAGAAATGAAAAGATGCATTGTCTCTTTCAGCAAATATTGTTACGAAAACGGCCTTAGAGAAATTTATTACAGGGTGCCAAAAGAGAGTCTTCCCATCTATTCCGAACTATCTAAGAAGAGCCTTTTCCTTGGGCAGGAAGGTGTTGTTGACCTTAACTCCTTTTCGCTTGAAGGAGGTGACAAAAAATCTATCAGAAACGCCCTGAACAAAATAAATGAACAAGGTTATACGACTCATATAAATACTCCTCCTCTCCGCGACGGCCTGATCCAGAAGCTTAAAGCTGTAAGCGATGAATGGCTGAAACTTACGGAACGTGAAGAAATTATCTTTTCACAGGGCATGTTTGTTGAAAAAGAGATAAAGGAACAAACCGTAATCTCCGTAGAAAACAATGAAGAAAAAATTATTGCATTTTTAAATGTCATTCCTGATTACGTAAAAAACGAAGGCACTTATGATTTACTGAGAAAAACTGCCGATGCTCCCAACGGTATTATGGATTATATCCTTGTAGAACTATTCAAACATTTCAAAGCCAGTGGGATACAATATGTTAACATGGGGTTTGCGCCGATGTCAGGACTTGACGATCCTCACACTTTTACGGAAAAATCTATGAAATTCGCCTATGAAAAGATCCGTTCATTTTCTCATTACAAAGGGCAAAGGGATTATAAAGATAAATTTAATCCAAACTGGAATGATAAATTTCTGATTTACAGTAACGACTACGATCTGCTTCAGGTCCCCGGTGTATTGGCAAACGTGATCAAGCCCTGAAAATACTTTTTCAATCGTCTCTGACTGATTCGAAAATTATTGGCACTTTTATCGTACAGTTAATAATAATATATGAGTATAGGTTTTCAATAATAAGTTATTTTAATGGCTAAATATCAATTATTTAATAGCATGAACTCACCCCAACCCCTCTCTGCTTCGCAAAGAGGGGCAAAACGCTACACTCCCCCTTCTTTTGCCTGCAAGAGAAGGGGGTCGGGGGGATGAGTACATGAAGAACGTATAAATGATTTAGTCTATTATTATTCATTCCTGATAGTCATATAATAATATTTTATAAATTAATTATTCCACTTCCATCAGTCACACAACAAACTGATATAATTTCTGTTTATTGGAATGTAGAATTGATTCGTCAATGAACTAAAAAGGTGGAAGTAGCATTGTGAAACATGGGGTTGACTTAAAGTCCTTCGTGACCTTAGTGAAACCGCCGTCGCGGCAGTCTGGCCTCTGCGCTAAAATAGCCTTCAAGGCTATTTCTTAACGATTGAGCCTCTTTGTGGTAAAAGAAAATGCCATTAACCACTAAGGATCACAAAGTAGGACACAAAGTAACACAAAGGTAAAATGAAAAATTTGACACCTTTTTTAACACCCCCCTATAAAGATTGAATGATAACAAGAATCTCTGTTTTAATATTTGTTTTTTTATCGGTGATCCTGCAGCCGGGAAATTCCGAGAATGAAACATCAAAATCAGCAACAATAAGTGGTTTTATCAGGGATGCCAAAACGGGAGAATCACTGACCGGCGCTGTCATTTATCCTAAAGAGAATNNTAGGGAAATATTCATTAATAGTTCAATTCCTTGGATACAAAACCAAAACTGTTCCCCTGGATTTAAAAGAAAACGTAAAGTTGACTTTTGAAATGGATGAAGAATCCATAGCGTTAAAAGAAATTACAGTAATGGGTGAGAAGAATAACATAAATGTGGTTCAGAATGATCTTATTTCAAAAATCAATGTCAAGGAAATTCAGAATATACCTGTTATCCTGGGTGAAAAGGATATCTTAAAAACCATTCAGTTGCTGCCGGGGGTAACTCCTGCCGGGGAGGGGAACGCAGGTTTTTATGTTCGTGGTGGAGGTGTTGACCAGAATCTTATCCTGCTTGACGAAGCGCCTGTATATAACCCGTCTCATTTACTAGGGTTCTTTTCCACTTTCAACTCGGACGCTATCAAAGATATTACCTTATATAAGGGCGGTTTCCCGGCTGAATATGGCGGGCGGTTGTCATCAGTGGTTGATATTAAAATGAATGAAGGCAACAATAAGCAATTTCATCTTTCAGGTGGAATCGGAATTATCGCTTCCCGGTTAGCCATTGAAGGGCCTTTATTTAAAAACAAAGGTTCCTTCATGATCGCTGGTCGCAGGACCTATGCCGATCTTTTCCTCAGACTTCTTTCAAAGCACGGAGCAGATTCCACTGCAAGTAAATCGACTCTTTATTTTTACGATCTGAACATGAAGGTCAATTATCAGTTTTCGGAAAAGGACCGGTTGTATTTTTCATGTTACCTTGGCAGGGATAATTTCAATCTTGGTGGTACAGTGGGACTCAATTGGGGAAATGTCACTGCCACAACCAGGTGGAACCATATTATAAATGATAAAATTTTTTCAAACACTTCATTCATTTTCAATAAGTACAGTTATAACTTTAATGTAGCTGTTGGCAGTAAGACCATGAATGTTATATCTCAGATTCAGGATTGGAATCTGAAAGAGGATCTTAATTATTATCTGAATTCAAACAATACAATCAAATTCGGTTTCAATTCCATCTATCATACTTTTGTTCCAAGTAAAGTCGACAGTACTGTTTTTTCCCATGTCAAATCTGTCGATAACCGTTATGCACTTGAAAATGCACTTTACATTTCCAATGAACAGACAATTTCTCCTCATCTGAAGGCAACGTATGGATTACGTTATTCACTCTTCAGTTCAATCGGACCGGGTACCGTTTACACTTATGATCAGGTAGCAGATGTTATCGATTCGGCGACTTATCCTAAAGGAAAAATTTTCAATACTTATGGAGGATTTGAACCAAGGCTACTGGTGAATTATATCATTAATGACTCAAGCTCGGTTAAAGTTTCGTATGCCCGCACAAGACAGTATGTACATTTGTTATCGAATACAACTTCGTCCACCCCGTTTGATCTCTGGGTACCGAGTAATATTAATATTTTACCGGAAATTGCGGATCAGTACACGCTAGGTTATTTCAGGAATTTTTCAAACAACATGTATGAGACGTCAGTGGAAGTTTACTATAAAACACTTAAAAACCAGATTGATTACCGTAACGGGGCCGACCTTATACTTAATAACAAAGTGGAATCGCAACTGGTCTTTGGAAAAGGATGGGGATACGGAGCAGAGTTCCTGATCAGGAAAAAATATGGAAAACTGACGGGCTGGATAAGCTACACTCTGTCGAAAACAAAAAGGCAGTTCCCCGATATCAACGGTGGTAATGTTTTCCTGGCAAAACAAGACAGACCAAATAACATAGCCATTGTAGGAATATATGAACTCAATCCGAAACTAACCTTTTCGGCTACATGGATTTTTATTAGCGGGAACGTTGTTACATTTCCGAGCGGACGGTATGCAGTCGATGGCGTTATTGTACCATATTATACCGAAAGGAACGGTTATCGTATGCCCGATTACCACAGGTTGGATATTGGTCTTACCCTGCAGGGGAAAAAAACAGCCACGTATGAGAGCAACTGGAACTTTTCGATCTACAATGTATACGGACGTGCTAATGCATATGCAATTAATTTTCAACAGGATCCTAATGATCCTACCAAAATGCAGGCTGTTCAATTATCTCTTTTCCGTTTTGTTCCCGCTATTACGTATAATTTCAAATTTTAAAAGGTAACAGAAATGGAAATAAGAATCAAAATGAGATTTAAAAATACTGTCAGGTTTGTTTTATCATTTGTGACTTTAATGGGAATTTGGGGTTGTCAGAAAGTTATCAATGTTGATCTGAATGAAGCATCGCCACAAATGGTCATAGAAGGGCTGATTAACGATGCTCCTGGCCCTTATACTGTTACGATCAGTAAATCAGGAAGTTATTTTAATCAGTCAGTTTTGGAGATGGTTTCCGGAGCACAGGTTATAATAAATGACAATAACGGCACTACTGATACTTTAAAAGAACTGATATCAGGTGTTTATTTTACAAGAAAGACCAGGGGCGTTCCCGGGAGAACATACACTTTAAAAGTTATATCCGGGGATCAGGAATACGATGGTTCTTCCACTATGTTCAGTCATGTAAACATCGATTTTCTGATGCTTGTAAAAAGCGATTCTCAACGTTTCGATTTCGGCGGGGACAATAAAAACCATACTAACGTGGATATTCATTGTTTTTTCAGGGATCCCGCAGAGAAGAACTTTTACAGGATAAAAGTCTTTAGGAACGACACCATTAATAACGATAATTACCGGCTTTTCGATGATCAATATACAAATGGCCAGGAAACTGAACTGCGTGTCGCAAATGCAACGGCAGGTGATACATTCAGGGTCGAGCTTCTATCACTCGATCAGGCAACATACGAGTATTATCGTACCCTGGAAGATCTGCTTCATACCAATCCTATTTTCGGATCAACACCTGCTAATCCCAACAATAATCTCAGCAATGGAGCATTAGGTTACTTTGGCGCTTGTGCCGTGTCATACAAAACGATTATCGTTACGGAAGCCATGATAAATTCAGTAAAATAGGTTTTTGCCCCCCAACTCATAACCGTCAACTTAAGTTTTGGCATGAATGAGATACTGCATAAAAAAGTTTCCCCTCCTTTTGAAGGAGGGGTGGTCGGGACGATTGATTATCTTATATATACAGTATTTTATTTCCCGACCGGGGTGGTTGATTCATTGATTTCTTCTCACCTTTATTGGTATGAAAAACAAAAACCTCTTTAATAGGAAAAGCCTTAAATTCTTCAGATCATCACTTAGGAACAAGTCCACTTCTGTTGAGGCTGAGTTATGGAACATTTTAAAATCAAAAAAAATTTAATGCAAGAAAATTCAGAAGACAACAAAGTATAGGTAATTTCATAGTTGACTTTTTTTGTGCTTCAGAAAAACTTGTAATTGAGCTTGATGGAAATCCGCACAATCAACCACCCCGGCCGGCATCAGCATTTGTATCATAATTAAAAAGTGGTCCGGCCACCCCTCCTTCAAAAGGAGGGGAAATGTATCAGGCTTAAATTCAATATTTTACATCCTGTTTTGTACTAAACTCTCTTCATATTTTACTATGTTCAACTCCTTAAGTTGACGGCAATGCTCTCTACCCCTCCTCTTTCCCTTAACAAAATACTTTCCTATTTTTTCAGGCTTGCTTTTGAAAAAATATATTCCGGGATTTTGGTATCGAATTCAATTTCCATGATCTGGAACTCAGTTCCGTCGCCCTCTTTAAGAACATCCTTAAAAAGTATTCTTTTTGGATACCATCTGCCTTGTATCTGAAGTACATCCGATAGTTCCATCCTCTTAAGCAGAACGCCGCTTTTCGCGTAAAGTTCCTTCTTCAACGGGATGAAGCGATCTTTATCGACCCAGACTTTTTGTGTCTGATAAGCCATATCGGGAGTATTTGCAGTGAGAGTGATGATCCAACAGATTTTGTCAGCAATTTTTTCTTCTCCATCTATCTTGCCGGTGTAATGATTAAGCAAATGCGGATCTTCCATCATATCCTCATATGACAGGTCAGAACCCATCACCGATTGCCTCAGCATATGGCCTGATATCTGTATGATCCTGTCGGTAGAAGATGAAAAAATCCAAAGCTGATCTTCAAGTTTAAGCATTTTGGTTCCCTGTTCACGAGGAGGCGAGAGATACTCGGTATATGATTTTTTCTCCCCCATGCTCCATGATTTGGATTCAACAGTTCGGGTGTTTCTCGGATTATGAATGATCATTTTTGAAGTGAAAACCCTGCTGTCGGCCGACATATTTTTGTCTACTTTTTCTATTATGTCTTTTGCCGAGGGAGTCTGTGCATTTAATGAAACACACAGCAGGAAAACCGGTATTATTAATTTTTTCATGCTTCTAATTCTTTAAATAACTGGGCTGTTTTGCGTTTGTAAATTCCAATTCCAGAAAGCATAGTGCCGATAACCGTTGACACTAATCCTGGAATAAATCCTATAAAAAAAGCTATGGGGGTAATACGGGTATGAAAGACTGTCGGCATTAATATAGTTGCATTTTTCATCATCGAACTCAGATCAAGACCATGACGCTGCATATAGAGCGACGCGAGCAACCCGATCAATGTTCCTATGATTGAACCGATAATTCCAATAAGTACAGATTCATAGATCATAGTAAAATAAATATGCGAATAATCTTCGCCAATTGCCAGCCTGAGTCCAAACTCGGGATATCTTCTCAGTCCTCCTAGCAGACCGGCATTCCATAAGACCAGTGACATTGACAACACGAATATGAAGACCGCGAAACCTCCAATTCCTTTTATCTGATCGATCATCTGACCCAGGCTGTTCTGCTGACGCAAAGTAACAAGAACAGGGGCATATTCATCTTTCGAAACCGGAAACAGACCGTTAAACCGGTTAACTATCTGACCTATTTTCTTTTCATCATAATAATTATCTGCCAGATATCCGACTATCTCGCCTGCTGCATTATTCATGTCCAAAGCATTACGGACATCTTCAAGATCTGCAATAACTGAACCCTGGTCCATAGGTCCGGTACCGAATGCAATTGTCCCACTAACTATGTAATTATATATAGCCATACTTCCGTTCATGGTAGAACCAATCAGAGTTACAGTATCACCGGGGTTCACTTTAAGCTTCCTGGAAAACTCATCACTCATGAGGATTTCTCCATGATGAAGGGGTAATCTTCCCCTGCGTAATGATTTTTCGAGATTAAACCGTTCGATTTCAGAGCGGTCCCCCGAGAGGAGATCAATACCAAAGCCCATTGCAGGGCCCTGAGTTCGTGTTTCACCCCTGGCATCAGGGGCATCGATCAGCCCGCCAAAATGAATTCGCTCTCCCCATACAATTTCGGGAAACTCCTTTTTTAATCTGATAAGCAGGGTATCAACCCCGCTTAGTGCAAGATCGTTTGGCAACTGGTCAACATTCTTTGCATAAGCTGCTGTCATGATCTTCACATGACCTGCATTGAACCGTGCATTCAATTCTATGCTGTCGCTAAGGACGCCGTTTAACCAGCAAAACATAGCTACTGTCAGAAATACGCCTATGATAACGATAACAACCGGAAGAAGGCTTCGTTGTTTATCTCTTAAAATTCCTTTTAATAAAAATCTTATCATTGTATTTTCCCCCTTAAAGCGTCTGTAGGTTTCATTTTGGCAATCTTTCGCGAAGGCATATAGCTTACAATGGTTGTTGTAAGCAGGATCAGAAGAATTGTTGTAATAACCAGTCCAAGACTGTAAACAGGATATATTCTGTCTGCAACTGCCAATCCAAAACCTTTACTGCCTCCCGGGAGTGATAAACCCCGGCTTGCCTGCAAAGCAAGCATTGGAATTCCATAAAGTGCCGCGAGGATTCCGGCAAGTACTGAATTAAGGGAACCTTCAATGGTAAACAGGCCAACAACCTGCCTGCGTGTCATTCCAAGTGCAATGTATGTTCCTATTTCTTTCTGCCGTCTGAAAATAGACAATACCTGTGTGTCAAAAATAGCAAGCATGGCAAGACTCAAAAGAATTATATATAAAACGTACCCGCTGACCGATTTCATTTTAATGAGGTCAGTGATAGATTTCAGAAGAACTTCGTTGTTCATGAATTTCCATTGCCCAGAAAGAATTTTGTCTTTTTGCTCTTTATCCGAAACAATTATAGTTGCTTCTCCGGGCATATCCATCATTTTTTGCAGTCGATCGAGCGGAACCCAGATCTGACCCATATCCACAGTAGGTACATCTGTATTGAATATCCCGATTATTTTTATATTGTTTGCATCGAAAGTGCCATGCACATCACGCCACCGGAGGGTAATTAAGTCCCCCTCCTTTATCCCGTTGTCAGTTGCAGTATTTTTACCGATTATTGCGGGAATATCATCACTATCTTTAATAAATAATGAGCTGGGTATTTTAAGCAATTTCTGATCTGAATTTATTCCTTTGATCAGAATGCTTTGAATACGACCACGTGGATAAATAGTCCCTTGTGTTATAAGAATAGGAGCAATCTTCCCGGATGAGACAAGAGAATCGAGAGAGAAAGGAATTTTTGCATGTGCCTCCGTTAAAGAAAATGGATCGTAAGGATCGTAACTTGAATGCCAATATTGACCTCCGCCAATTTCCCACTTGATAGTTTCATTCTTTGCCTGCCTGTCCCATCCGTCAAGTAATCCTTTATGCCAGATTATTATAAGGAATGAGAAAGAAAGCACAATCACATTCAACCAGGTTCGCAAACCTGCTCCAATGAGATTCTTTACTGCTAATTTGAATAATAAATTCATGTTGGCAATGATTTAATTATTCCTGATTTCATCGGTTGTGACTTTCCCGTCAACGAGTGAAATCTTTCGCTTCAGATATCCAATTACTTTATCATCGTGCGTGGCAAAAATAAAGGTTGTTCCAAGTTCTTTATTTAGCTGAACCATCGATTTAAGTATATTATGTGAGTTCGCAGCGTCGAGGTTTGCGGTTGGTTCATCTGCAAGAACTATCTCAGGTTTCTTCACCATTGCCCTGGCGATCGCCACTCTCTGACATTCGCCACCTGAGAGCTGTGCGGGTTTTGATTTGACCTTATCAGTCAGACCGAGCCACTCAAGTGAATCCATAACCATCTTCCTGCGATGATTGTCATCAAGTTTGAGAAGGAGCAACGGGAATTCCACATTTTCGAAAACAGTATAGACCGGAAGAAGGTTGTAACTCTGAAAGATAAACCCAAGCTTCGATCTACGTAGAAGCGCAGCCTGTTTTGGATTCAGATCGCTTATCGACTGACCCAGAACTATTGCTCTGCCTTCAGAAGGAGAATCGAGAGAACCTATTATGTTGAGCAACGTTGTCTTTCCGCTGCCGCTGGGACCGACAATTCCTGTGAATTCTGCTTTACCGAATTTAAGATCGATGCCATTCAAAGCTGTAAAACTGCCTCCGGATGTCGGGAAATCCTTCCTGAGGGCTTCAATTGAAATTAGTATTGTGTTTTCCATGTTATTTTTTAAAAATAAATACTGCTATAAATTTTATTCCTTTTGTCTTTCCCTTCGTGTTACTTTGTGCTGCCCTTTGTGTTCCTTTGTGGTTAAAGCTTTTTTTTACCACAAAGGGTCACTAAGGTTATCACTAAGGATCACAAAGGTTATTATACTGCATTAAAAATTAAAAACTGCCATAAACTGTATTCCTTTTCCGGAGAACATATTATTTCCGGATATGTTATTATAGATTGCAAATTTCTCGGGATTCCAGAAGAGGAAAAGATAAAAAGTCCAGTTATCACTCTGTCTCTGCAGATTAATGAACCTATACCACGATTTATCTGTCCAGTTGTAGTAAATAATGCTTCCTATTTTGTTAATTCCTATCGGGTAATTTACTGTAAGTGAAGAGAATGTCTGATTTTTGGCCGATATAAATATCTCATCGGCAGCGCTATACCTGAAAAATTCAGATGCCACATATATTCCGTTTCCAACACTGAAAGTATAATCAATACCCAGTGTAACCAATTTAGTCCATCGTGCAAGATATGCAGAATCGGGTCTGCTGTGGGAAAGGGAATATTCAGCCCATACCCCGGGCCCGATGTCCCATTTACCGTCGAGTCCGATTTTATCTTCAGGATAAGTTAAAGTTCCATGAATATTAGCCGGGATTAATACTGAAGTCAGATCAGGTATTCGATGATTATATGAGACAGCGATCTCACCTTTCGGAACCGGGAATTGCATCCTTCCTCCGAACTCCGGAATTTTCCTGACTGTCGGAATGGTTTCCCATCCCATAGTTTTATCATTTCCCCAGAGAACCCATAACCATGCGTTCGCGTTATTCTGGAAATAGTATCTTCCCAGCAGACCATAAACACCATCGGTAAGCTGGAGGGGATCGCGTGGGTCGAGATGATCGAACCACATAAGCGGACGAAGAGCGCTGGCCGAACCAAAATTGATTTTCTGAAGCCCAGCCCGTAGTTCAAACCGTTCGGTGCTTAATCTGATCCATAACCTGTATGGTTTTATTTTTAAGTCAGAAGCACCATTTCCCGAACCGGCATATTGATAATCCAGATAACTGTCGAATGATATTTCGGAATCGAATTTAAGATTACTGTTAATGTTTTTTCCAATAGAAAGAGAAGGCAGGAATCTTACCCCTGTCTGCACCTCGAGAGGTTTTCCAAAGTTTAAACCTGCATAACCATCCGCCTGCCCCTTAAATTTGAAAATACTGTCCTGGGCGTTCAGTAAAGGCGCCATAAGAAAGAGGAGCAGGCTTATATTTAATCTCAGATTATTCATTTACTTTTGCCATCCTTACGGGGCATAATTCCATAAAAGAAGAAAGTCATTACTTCAGAAATCATTTGCTGAGGATTGGAATAAATACTAACCAATCTCTGATCGGTTAGCATTTCTGTTAAATTGTTAAGAAAATAGAGCATAAACTCAGGCTTAACATCATCTCGTATTTCTTTGATTTTTTGCGCTTCACGGATGTCATCAAGATAAATTCCAATCATCCTCTTTTTTATTGTTTCTATGGTTTCGGATAATTCTTCATCCTGATTTTTATAGATATCATCCAAAAGCTCCTGGCTCATCTCATGAGAATTGCTCATTTTAAGGTCGAGCATCTTTTTAACCTTTTCTTCATAAGAAATATCACTATGGTATATTTCTTTATATGCTTTTATTCCTGATTCGAACATGTCTTCTATCAGGTACTTAGCAATTGCTGTCTTATTACTGAAGTATTTGTAGCAGGTCATCTTGCTTACTCCTGCATTCTGACAGATTTCTTCAATGGTTACTCTTCTTATTCCATGTTTCCAGAAGAGTGATCTGGCAGCGCTGACGATAGCTTCAAATTTCCCGGATTGCTTTTCCATATATATTACGAATCTTTTAAAAGTGTACAAATATAATATAATAGTGCAAATAACGTACAATATATGTCGAAAAGCATTTTTATTAATGAATTTCTAAGTTTATATGGTAAGGTTCGTTATAAATTTTTATTGCCACGGATGTGGCAAAATATGAATAACCACTGTCGTCAACCAGGTTTGTTGACCAACCCTTGCCCTTAAGCCAAGAAGGGGCGTATTAAAATTGGATTCTGAAATTCTTATATTCTGCTCCTTCAGAGCTGAAAAAATATAGTTATCGCTTTCCCCCCGTTGCGCCGGAGGTTATTCATATATGGCTCTTTCAGAGCCTTCTGGGATTGAATCTGCCTTGGCACAGGTTGCACAGCGGATTATCTATCAAAGGCTTATTCATAGCCAGAGGGAATAACATTTTGGATTATTATTTAGTAAAATATAAAATAGTGGGATGATAGAATAAGATAATTTAAAAATCTAATTACTCATTTCAGTTTTTTGTTTAACTTTAATATGTAATGTGATCGTGGAAGTCAGATAAAAGTATTGTAAAAGTATGTAATTCAAGGCATTATTAGTGCAATACTTCTGTGACTGACGTGGCATTGGCGTAGGTAGTGCTAACTAATTTTCTCGCTGTCATGAAAAAAAAGATTATTCTGAAAAGAGTGTTCCACCGTAATAAATGGCGTATCCTTATATCGTTTAAATACGATGGAGAGCTTAGCGCCCTGGTAAAACAAATTTACAGTCACAATTACAGCAGTACCTACAATAGCTGGTACGCTGATGATAATGAAGAAACCCTGAAGCAGATTCTCAGGATATTCAGAGATATTGCAGACATAGATATATCCGGTCTGACTCAAAAAACTATCGTGGGTACGTCAGCAGATATGCCCAATTTGGAATTTTTCACTGAGATGCCCAACTTGGGTGTCTCTGCGATAAAACCAGATTCACCTGACGTTTTAATAAATATCAATTCTGAACCGCAAAAATCTGAAGTTGATCTACCAGGGGCTATACCTGATCTGACCTTTCCGGAGCCGGAAATGATTCCAACAAGAAGAACAATTGAAAATGTAGTTGACAGGATTCGGTACAGTCCGGTTGAATTCAGGATCAATGAGCAGGACGGAAGGTTGGCAATCAGGTTTACCGGAAATTACGACCGGGAGTGGTTTGAAGAGATCAGATCTTTCGGGAAATATTATTATGATAAGTCAAGGATGGAGTTTCTGATGCCATGGTCGGTTTTGACAGGTGATTCGCTTTCCGATTATTTCTCTTCGCGAGGCGTTGAAGTAATAGTAATCAAATCAGCTCCGGCAGTAAAATTGAAAAGCGCCAGGAAGGAAATAGGAGACGAATTGCGGAACAGGGTGCTTGGAGAGAAGGCGCTTGAAGGTCTTGATCTCATGAGCAGGTATCTTGATGAAGTAAGATACAGTGACAGAACGAATGTATCTTATCTTGCACTTCTCGAATTGTTTTTCAAATATTTTCATGAAAAAGATCCGCTTGAAATTTCTACGGAAGAGGTATCGGAGTTTGTTTATAATTTCATCGTTACCAATGGATATTCGGCATCGTATCAGAATCAGATGATATCTGCCATCAAGACCTTTTACAGGATATCAGGAAAGAGCAATATTGATCTTCATCTGATTGAACGACCGAGGAGAGGCAGGGCGTTGCCGAAGGTTTTTTCGAAGGAAGAGGTAAAAAGGATATTGAATGTTACGAGGAACACCAAGCATAAACTTTTACTATGGATTATATATTCCTGCAGGTTAAGAAGGTCGGAGGTGACAAATATCCGGTTGACTGATCTTGACCGCGACCGGAGTATCTTGCATATCAGGGAAGGGAAAGGGAGGGTAGACAGGATAGTTCCCGTATCGAAAAAAGTATGGGAGAAGCTGGATGAGTATGTTGATGGTTTTCATCCGGCGAAGTATCTTTTTGAAGGTCAGACTGGGGGCAGGTATTCTGTTGAGAGTGTTTACAATGTGTTCAAGCAGGCGCTTCATAAGGCGGGCATTAAGAAGGATGTCGGTGTTCATAGTCTGAGACACAGTTATGCCACGCATCTGCATGAGAGTGGTCTGGATATAAGGTACATACAGGAGTTGTTGGAGCACAGGAGCACAAGGACAACTGAGATATATACGCATGTCAGTCGCAGGAATCTTGTAGCTATCAGGAGTCCGATTGAGGATATGGATGTTAAGTAGTTGCGCATGATATGGCTTAACGCAAAGGCAGGTGATAATATTTTGTATATTTCATTTTCCCTGTTCAGTCATGAATCCCCGCGAGCGTATTGGCTTCGCCGAGCTTGTAAACTCGGTTCTCCGTTGCTTGCTGCGGAGACAGCGAGCATTAAGAATTTACTTTAGGGGATCGAAGATTAGCTGCGCTGAGCTCCACTTCGTTCCGGTTCTTCGTAGCTTGCTACGAAGATCTTCAATTATGTTTTTGTTGTTTAATTACGGGAATCATTATATTGCGAACTACGAATGCTGATAATTTCACGATATTATCATGGCCCTTCGCAGGTAATTAAATAGTGGTTCGTTTAAGGTAAAAATTGAAGATCAGAAGCAAAAAATATATGCTGTACAAAAACGGTAATAAACCTACTGCTATCCGCAGATTTTCGCAATTATTATGCAAATTTGCTAACGCAATAAACAAGTTATAAGGCATGGATCCACACATTAGTTAGGGTGTATACCGACCTTTTGACCATCTGAGATAGCTTTAAAGTTTTTGATTCTAAACTAATACTATATGAAAAAGAAATATATTGTTTCTATCGTAATTACTTCATTCATAGGAATTTTTTCTCTGATTATTTACTTTATTCATTTTAATAGTGGCCTCTCGGTTTCTCAGAGTGTTTGGGGAGAGTTTGGCGATTTCTTTGGGGGGTCATAAGTCCTCTGGTCGCCATTTTGGCGTTTATTACAGTGTTATATAATTTTGATTTAACAAAAGAACAATTTCAAAAAAACTCCGAAAATGCTACTTTCTTTAGCTTATTAGATTTACACAATAAAAAAGTTTCTTCGATTTCATACTTAACCGGAGATAAAATAGAAATACAAAGTTTTCATGCTTTTAAATTCTATAATGAAAAGTATAATAATATTGTGTCAATCCAATTAAATAACCTTGCAAGGCATTTAATCTGTGACAATATTGATGCAGTTGGATTTAATGGATACAATCTATTATGGACGAAACTTAAAAAACTAGCTAAAGAATTTAAAAACGAAGGGTTTTACACTGGAGATTTAAAACAAAATCAGAAGGTTAATGACTATTTTACTCGGAGTGGAGATAAATGGGAACTTCTAAAAAGTTTAATTGGTACCGATTATAATACTACAACACAAGACTTTAACATATTGGAAGGATTTGCGCTAGTATTTATCCTTGATACAAACTCAGAGGAGAGAGTAAAATTTATTCAGCATGTTCATTCATATTTCTATCAAGACTATGGCCATATTCTTGGTCATTATTTCAGAAATGTCCATTACTTACTTGAGCATATTGATAGTATACGATCTCCCAATAATTTTGCCAATGTTTTTAGAGCACAATTATCCAGATACGAATTATCCCTAATGTACTATAATGCCCTTAGCAATATGACAAGTAAAAGGCATATTGAATTGCTTTTAAAATATGACATTTTCAATGGTTTGTACGCAAGTGACATATTTTATTCCCCGGATAGCAAAACTATAGAAAAAGATTTGACCTATAATTTAAAAAATAAAAACACCCCCTAACTCGGACGGTTTAAATAATTGGCTTTGGCAGCCCGGACTACTTCTCAATCGGCCCCCAAAGTCTATGAGAGGAAAATTTAACCAACTTATTATATCTTGTAGCACCCGGACAGATCCTGCTACCGAGACAAAGTCAATAGGGCTGCCGGCCGACGCTCTGGTGCTTTGTTTTTTGCTCGCCATCTTGACTATTTCATCATGACACAAAAGCTCACTTCCGTTAATCGGGACTTGGTACCGTTTAGACAAGTTATCATGATCCAAGACTTATCGTCCACCTACCAGGACTGGCAAAAAACGTGGCACCTCGAAGCGGATGCCATTATTAAACCGCCGGGTCGTTAGTGTTCATCCTAAGCATTCCTTTGTATTATCTATCTTTAACAAAAATTACTCTAAGGGCACAATAACTTGTTTAATAACGCTTAATTGAAAACCAAGATATTAAAATTGTTCAATTAAAAATAGTTCAAAATGACGACTTACTATTATAAAGCGAAAATACCGTATACCCGATATAGTTTTATTATACCCCCAACTCCTTCGGAACAAGAGTATAATAATTTGAAGAAAATATTGTACCAGGATATCAACAAAGAATTGTACCAAAAACCACGATCCTATTCAAGTATTAATCCATCAGAAACAAAGATTATAGCTATTGTTTCATCCGTTTTTGCAGGCCTTTTATTAATTATGTTGTTAGGTACTCTATTTCATTTAATTAAACCTAGCAGTACTTTAGAAAATTTACTCGGAATCTTATTACTTATTTCTTTCTTAGGCTTTTTCTTTTTTGGCATATCTTTCATGCATTCTTGGGGGTCATATTTAGGATATGTTAGAATTCATAAAAGATATTACAAAATGCTTAAAAGGCAGATTTTGAACACCATAAGGTATCCTGATTTTCTTGTAAAATATAACAAAGAGCGAAATAAAATAGAACGAATATTAACTACTAACAAATGAATTAAGGAATAAGTTTCTCCCTTTGAACCAAAATCTTTTTGTTTTAATCCAATAACAGCACGGAACTCTAATACAGATAATTGAGATAAGTTGTTTGTCAACCTTTTTTGCTCTGGCTAATGCTACCTTGACAAATTCCTAATGAGAGTTAAACCCGAAATTCTGAATAAAATTGCCGCCTGACAGATTTACAATTCTTAACCAAATCTCAAAACCTGGACAGCTTAAAAAACGCCTTATAACTCGGACGGTTTAATTAATTGGCTTCGGCAGCCCGGACTAGTCCGTAATGGGAGAGGATGTCTATGGTAGAAATATTTAACCAACTTATAAAATTTTGTGGCACCCGGACTGATCCTGCTGCCGAGACAAAGTCAATAGGGCTGCCGGCCGACGCGCTTCCTTGTTTTTTGCTCGCCATCTGGACAATTTTATCTTGACCCAAAACTCACACCCATCACCCGGACTTGGTACCGTTAAGACAGCTTCATCGTGACCAAAGATTTTTCGTCCACCTACCGGGACTGGCAAAAAACGGGGCACCCCGACACAGACGCCAACTCAATTAAACCGCCGGGCCGTTATGGTTAATTCTCAAGCTTCGTGATAGTTAGAAAGATACGCAAAACTAACCATAACTCAAAAGAGAGGTTCAGATATTTTTATAAATTCTGCTTAGCCACCGGGATTTGTACCTGTGACAAATTCGTAAAACTGGACTACTCCTGCTCTTAAGCCAGGATTTGGATCCCTTACAAATTCGTGCTTTGTGACATTTATAAAATTTGAACTAACCATAATAAGGCAGGGATGGCTAATTCTCTGCAACTGAGTAATTTTCCATAGCCTTCTTAAGATAGCGGAAAAGATAATCTAAATTTGCCGTTATTAAGATTTTGCCATATCAGTGCTTAGCTAGGATACCCTATTGATAAAAAACAATTAAGGTTTAGAAAATATTCATAACTTTCAGTTCAACATTAAGATAAAAATTATGCCAGTACAAACTAGTAATGGAAGGATTATCGATAACTTCCCTAAAGAGTGTCCATATTGTCACAATCTTATTAAACCGGTATTTCTTAGCTCGCATGAGATAAATAGACAATCAATGGAAGCAATAATGATTTGCCCTAATGATGATTGTTCAAGAGCATTTATAGCTTATTACACTATTTACCTTAACAACAAAGACACTACATTTACGGGCAGAACAAGCATAGGCACATTAGTAAGTAAAAGCTTCTCTGAATCAATTAAAGTTATATCTCCCCAGTTTGTTATAATCTACAATCAAGCTTATGCTTCAGAACAGCAAGGGTTATTTGAAATATGCGGAGTTGGATATCGAAAGGCATTAGAGTTCCTAATAAAGGATTATACAATCTCGAAAAATGAAGAAGCAAAAGAGAAAATTGAAAAAGCTCCTCTTGCTGAGGTTATCAAAAAATACGTGGATGACAGTAAAATAAAGTCTGTTGCAACTAGAGCTGTTTGGCTAGGTAATGACGAAACCCATTATTTAAGAAAATGGGAAGGGAGAGACCTTCAGGATTTGAAGAGGCTTATTGATTTAACTGTTCATTGGATTGAAATGGAAACTTTGACTTTAGAGTTTGAAAAAGAAATGCCAGAAAAATAAGTCCGATATGACTCAATCCCAGGAGTGATTTTGAAAATAGAAAAATAGAACTAACCATAACACGGTCAATAAAGTAAATAAGTTCGTCACGCTTTTTGCTTGATTCTGAGCTGTTTACCAGGATTCGTAACTGGTGATAAACCCGGACCGCTCCACTACCCATTTATCAGTTTTGTGTACCGGGAGAAGTAACCAATCACTTATAAAGTTTGTACTGCGACACTCAACCTGTTCAATTAAGTTGCGCCTGGATTTGCAAAAAGCGCGCCGTACCCTCCTTGCCACCGGAATAGCTTTTCAGCTAAAGCACCAGGATGCGTTATCGGTTGTCTGCGTCGGGTAACACTTACTTACTTTATTGCCGGGCCGTTAGCTTGCATGGGAGACAAGCCTTATACCAAGACAATTGCAGACTTGGTTTTTGAAACACAACCTAGACTGGTTTATCATGACCAAACAGTTCTTCTCCATCAATTGAGACTGGTACTATCAAGACAACTTCATCGTGACCAGTGTGTGCTCGTCCATCTGTAAGGACTTGCAAAAACCACAGAGTATTAAATTATTAACAGATGATTAAGAATAGATTAACAAATATTTGGGGATTTAATGTATAACTATCTCCTAAATTCGTTTAACAATTTATGAATTAACCATAACCTAATAATATAAACACTATCTATTATGAAAAAAACAACTCTTCAATTTTCTTTCTTCATCCTCGCATTACTACAAATAAGTTGTAATAGCCAAATAGAGAAGTGTACCATAATCGGTCGCGTGGTTGGACGATCAAGTTCTTCGCTAATTTTAATAAATGCACTTGATAGGCCTGATCCTAATCAAGCAAAAATTCATATACCAATTAAAGACAGTACTTTTTCTTATGAATTAAATGCAATTCCAAAACAAGCTTATTGGCTTATTTTCGAGGATGATTTTTCATCACCGGACGGATTATATCCAATCACAATCTTTCCTGACAAGGAAAAAATAAAATTAATTCTTTACGACTCCAAACACATTTCCCAAAATAAAATTTATGGAGGTGAACTTAATAAACAATTCGCTTCATTCACAGACGATTCAAAATTAAAGTTTGATCCAATAATGAAACCGTATAATGACAGTCTTGACGTCCTAAGCAAAGAAAATAAATACTTTAGTGAACAGTTTAATGAATTAGATAAAGAGACTAAAAAGACAACTAATAAGGATTCTCTTAATCTTATTTATAAAAAGATGCAGGCCTTAGGAGAAAATGCAACCTCGGAACCTGTAAAAGAAATAAATAGACATCTGAACACTGTTTACAAAGAAAAGTATTTATGGTGTTATAATTACTATGCTCAAAATCCCACAATAGTATCGTACTATTTAATTTTGAACGAATTAAAGGACTATTATGATAAATATTCTGATATATCAAAATTAAAATTTTTAGTTGAAAATTTCACTTCTAAATATCCTGGGCATCCATATGACAGTATAGCAAAAGATCTGATAGGAGCCGTTGATAGAATAAAAGTAGGAGGTAAATTTGTTGATTTCACTCTTCCGGATCTTAATGGAAACAATATCACTCTTTCTAAGACTATTGAAGGTAAAATTGCTCTTATTGATCTTTGGGCAACCTGGTGTGGCCCGTGTATCACGGCAAGTAAAAGCATGATTCCTGTTTATAATGAATTTAAAAATTCAGGTTTTACTATACTTGGAGTTGCTCGAGAATTTGACAATACTAATCAATTAAAGGAGACTTTGGAACGTGAGAAATTTCCATGGATAAATTTGATAGAACTCAATAATCAAAATGGGATCTGGAACAAGTACGGAATTCCGATGGCAGGTGGTAGAACGTTTTTGGTAGACAAGGATGGAAAAATACTTGCTATCAACCCTACTTCAGAAGAAGTTAGAAATATCTTGGCCGAAAAATTAAATTAAAACGCAAGCTAACTCGGACGGTTTAGTTAATTAGCTTCCGCAGCCCGGACTACTTCGTAATCAGCCCTCAAAGTCTATGAGAGAAAACTCAGTTTCCGCTCTTCAAACTTCTGCCACCCGGACTGATTCAGTGCTTCCGGGACTAAGTCTATTGGGCTGCGGGCCGGCGCTCATGGTGTCATGGTTTTTGCATCGCCATCTGGACTATTTCAATGTGCACCCGGACTCACAATCCTTTCCCGGACTTGGTACATTCTGGACTGCTTCATCGTGCACCCGGACTCTTCAGCCATCTGCCAGGACTTGCAAAAACCACGCCACCGCGACGCAGACGCCAACTAACCAAACCGCCGGGCCGTTGGTGGTAATGTCTCTCACATCCCGACAAAAAAATGCTGTCTAGACAACTTCATTCTGACCTGACAAATCCCACTCATTTACCGGGACTTCTCCAGAAGAGGTATGCAAATAAGAATTAGGTTATTAGACATACTTCGGTTGTGCATATTTCTTAGTTGACAATTCAAACTTTTAACCTCTAAAATCAGTTTACCATGAATACTTCAATCAAATTAATTTTTATGAGCTATTTATTGATTGCTTCAATTACCAAAGCACAGCAACCATCTATAAAACCTTATGATATTGATCTTACAAATTATCAATATCCTTACCCTGTTCAATTCATCACGCTAAATATTCAGGGCGAAGTTTTAAAAATGGCATTTATGGATGTGAAACCCAGTAATGCCAATGGGCATGTTGTGATGTTGTTGCATGGGAAAAACTTCAATGGTGTGTATTGGGGACAAACAGCAAAGTTGTTATCTGATAATGGATACAGGATTATCATTCCTGATCAAATTGGTTTTGGAAAATCATCAAAACCACAGCATATTCAGTATTCATTTCAGTTGCTCTGTCAAAATACAAAAGCAATATTGGATTCACTTGGTATTCAAAAAGTTTGTGTAATGGGCCATTCGATGGGCGGAATGATTGCAACAAGATTTACTTTGATGTATCCGGAATTAGTTGAAAAATTTATTTTAGAAAATCCGATTGGTTTGGAAGACTGGAAAGTAAAGATGCCTTATTTATCGGTTGATGTGTGGCATCAGCTTGAATTGAAACAGAATTACAATTCTTTGAAGAAGTATCAACAAGATAATTATTTTCACGGCACCTGGAAAACTGAATATGATAAATTGGTGGAAGTGCCTGCAGGATGGACTTTGAGCAAAGACTATGATCGTATAGCATGGAATTCTGCGCTTACTTACGACATGATCTTTACGCAACCGGTGTGCTACGAGTTTGAGAATATAAAAGCGCCAACATTATTGATCATTGGTCAGTTGGACCGAACAGCGATGAGAACCAGCGCAGTGAATGAAGAAGTAAATAAATCATTAGGCAATTATCCTGTATTAGGCAAATTGACACATAAAAAGATAAAAGAATCAAAGCTTGTTGAAATAGATGGAGTTGGTCATATACCACACATCGAAGCATTTGATAGATTCATTCAGCCATTACTACAATTTTTGAAATTTTGAACTGAATACTATAAAATTCTTTTAAACTTGAGAGATTAATAAAACTACCACCAACTCGGACGGTTTAATTAATTGCCTTCGGCAGCCCGGACAGCCTCATTATCAGCATCCAAAGTCTATGGTATTAAATTTATCTCAACTTATTAAATCTTGTGGCATCCGGACTGTTCCTGCTGCCGAGACAAGGTCAATAGGGCTGCCGGCCGACGCGCTGGTGCCTCGTTTTTTGCTCGTCACCGAGACTATTTCATCGTGACAAGTAACTTCACTGCCATCTATCTGGACTTGGTACATTCTCACAGCTTCACCGTGACCTTTAGCTTCGCTTCCGTCTACCGGGACTGGCAAAAAGCCCGGCACCTCGACGCAGACGGCACCTAATTAAACC